>CAZQDO010000274.1:0-8009 GCA_964592085.1 uncultured Anaerolineae bacterium
GGCCAGCAATAAACGAAAGTAATGGGGGTGATTCTGGGCGAATCGCCAATACGCTTCTGCTAATTGGCGAAGGTGCTTTTCGGGAGAGAGGGGCTCGTTAGGTGCGTAGCCGGCTTCCAATTCGGACAGCAAGATTGACAAGCCCTCTAAAAGCAAACGAGCAAGGATAGATTCCTTGCTCTGAAAGTAGAGATATACCGTTCCCTTGCTGACTTCGGCTTGAGCCGCCACGTCATCCACCGTTGCCCGATGGATGCCTTTCTCGAAGAAGACCTCCCTGGCGGCTTCTAATATTTCCTGCTGCCTTCTCGCCTTCTCGCGGGCGCGTCGCTGCGCTGTGGTCATTCCGTGGCCTTCCTGTTGAAAACCTGCGGTCATTTACTGACTGGCAGTCATTATACAACAAAAGGCCAGGGTTGTCAAGTTGACCAGCTCTATTTCTTTCTGGTGACTCTGCCTCGCCGCCCGCCCCTCTTCAGTGACACCTTGTTGGCCTGACGACAGCGGGGACACTCCACCACGTAGTGACGGGGAGGAGGGGTCTCAGCCTCCGCGAGACTCTCGGCAATGGCTTCCTCGTCGAGCTCGAACTTCCAACCACACTTGAAGCACGTCACGTTAATCATGGTCTGATCACCTCCATTTCTAGGTCAATGAGGCAACGAGATAAAGAGCGCCTCGTCACCACGTTACCCCAATTGTAACCCCAGTCAGGGATTTTGGCAAGTGCCCCTTTGACAGAGGATGCAAACTGTGGTAGTATCAGTGCTTGAGGCGGGCTTGTGTCCGCACACCAACGAATTTGGAGGATGGATGATGTCTGATTCAAAGCGAGTCCTGGCCATTGATGCCGGGGCCGGGACTCAGGATATTCTGTTGTATGAGAGCGACAAAACGATGGAGAACTGCGTCCAGATGGTTCTTCCTTCGCGGACAACCATCGTAGCGGGGAAGGTTCGGCAGGCTACTGCCCGGAGAGAGGATGTCTTCTTGACTGGCAACCTGATGGGGGGCGGGCCTTGCGTCAGCGCTCTCAAGAAGCACCTGAGGGCAGGGCTGGCGGTCTATGCCACGCCTCTGGCGGCCAAGACCATTCGCGACAACCCCAGCGAGGTGGAGGCCCTGGGCGTTCAGATCGTGGAGGAGTCGCCAGCCAACGCCCTGGCCATTCGCACGGGCGACATTGATCTCGCTGCCCTGGGCCGCGCCCTGGCCCTCTTTGACGTGGAACTGCCTCAGCGCTACGCCATCGCGGTGCAGGATCACGGCGAAACCCTGGAGGGAAGTCAGCGGCGCTTTCGTTTCCAGCAGTGGCAGCGCTTTGTGGAGCAGGAGGGTGACATCATAAAGCTGGCCTATCTGGAGGTGCCCCCCCATCTCACTCGAATGCAGGCAGTCCAGGCCGACGTGCCCGGCGCGATGCTGATGGATACCGGCTCGGCGGCCATCTGGGGCGCGCTTTGCGATGAGAACGTGGCCGCTCACCAGGAAGAGGGACTCATCGTCGTCAACGTGGGCAACCAGCACACGATAGCTTTTTTGCTCCGAGGCGAGAGGGTGTGGGGGCTCTTTGAGCACCACACCGTGCTTATGAACCCGGACAAGTTGGCTGCGTACGTTGCGTCTTTGCGGGAAGGAACCCTGACTAACGATGAAGTCTATGGTGACAACGGTCATGGGGCCTATGTCCACCCTGATTACCCTGGCGGTGGGGGTTTCCGCTTTGTGACTGTGACGGGGCCCAACCGAGGGATGGCGGCGAGCCTGGGCTACTACATGGCCGCGCCCTACGGTGACATGATGATGACCGGGTCCTTTGGCCTGGTGGCCGCTGCACGCCGTTTGGGGCTGGTTGAGTAGAGTGCCATTACGAGCACTGTACCCAGGTACGAGACAAATTTCGGTCGCAGGCCCGATGACAAACGGGGCGAAGTTTGGTATAATGTGGGCAAGAGAGGAGGGGGTGAGAAAATGCAAACCCCAAGAATGAGCTTACGACACAAGCTAACCCTCACCCACTTGGTGGTGGCTCTGGCAGCGGTTCTCGTAGCCGAAGGTATGGCTCTGACCTGGCTCGCAGCCCGGCCCATCGGGAGACTTCACTTTGCCCTGGTACTCATTTGCGTTGCCCTGGTGGGGTTACTGCTAGGCGCGTGGGCCAGCCGTCCCGTCGTCCGCCGCCTGGGTCGCGCCCTCGAAGTCAGCCAGGCCTGGCTGCGCGGCAATCTCTCGCTGCGCATCGCCGACCCGACGGCCGATGACGTGGGCCTGCTGGCCAGCCAGCTCGACCTGCTGGCCGAGCATCTGGAGGATGACGAACAAGACCTGGAGGAGCTGCGAGAGCGCAACGCGCGCCTCACCGATCAGGTGCGCGCCCTGGCGGTGGTCGAGGAGCGAAATCGCCTGGCCCGTGAGCTGCACGACAGCGTCAAGCAGCACCTCTTTAGCCTGGCGATGACGGCCAGCGCCATCCGTGCTCGCTTCGACGCGCTACAGGATGTGCCAGAGGAGTTGGGCGAGATGGTGCGCGAGGTTGAGACCACGGCCCAGGCCGCCCAGCGCGAAATGACCCGTCTGATCGCGGACTTGCGCCCCGGCTCCCTCCAGGAGCAGGGCCTGGCGGAGGCGCTCAACGATTACACCCTGCTCTTCGGCGCCCGAGAGCATCTCCTGATCTACCTGGAGGTGCAGGGCAACGACGCGCTTCTGCCTCCGTCTGTGTCTGAAGCGCTCTACCGTGTGACGCAGGAGGCCCTGCACAACGTGGCCCGGCACGCCCGGGCAACCCGGGTGGACGCGCACCTGCGCTGCATTCCTGAACACGTGGCGCTGACCATCCGCGACAACGGCATTGGGTTCGACACTAGCCAGCCTCGCCGGGGGCTGGGTCTGGCGAACATGGAAGAGCGCATGATGACCGTGGGTGGGGCGCTGAGTGTCGTTAGCCACATCGGCATCGGCACCACGGTGTTGGCCGAAGTCGCGTTGCCCCATCCTCTGGGCACGATGGATTTCGAGGAGATCACCGGCCTGGACAGGAATCGCCCCAGCCCGACGATTGAAAACTGGCCCTGGCTGGGCCAGAGGTTGGTCATTCCGGTGGGGCAGACCTGGCCCTGGCTCCCCGCCGATCAGGTGCACCTGCGCCGGCCGCTGGTGGAGCCCGGTGAGGAACTGCTGATGATCAGGAGAGATGCCGGCTTCCTGGGTTTTGGGAGAGGCTACATCTTCCAGTTCGGCCAACATCGTACGCCGTTGGTCCAGGTGGAACACAGCAGGTCGGGACACGAATGGGAGTCCGATGGCGCATCGTGGGCACTGCGCCGCATTGGTGGCCTGAGCGGCAGGATGGTGCTGATGCGTAACGGGCAGCCCCTGGCAGCCATGCAATACCAGGGTCGCCTGCTGAATACCTGGAGCGAGATCGTCTACGATGGGCGGGGCTATCGTCTGTCCTACGTCAAGGGCCACCCAGGCCGCTGTGTTCTCGTGGACGAGATCGGCGATAAGTTGCTTACAATTCAAGATGGCGATTCGCCCCAGATTGAGTTGCACCGCCCGCTGCCCCTGCCCCTGTTGGTGATGGTGGCCATGCGCATCGTGGACGAGTTGGCTTCGACTATGGCCCCGGCGAAAGCGGTTGAAAAGCAGGAGGGAGAAAGTGATCGTTCATAAGACCTTTTCCGACACCCATTTGCTGAACTTCGCTGGGCGAACAGCGTTGGACAAGCGGGAGAGGCTCAGACAACGGGCCGAGGAGTTCATCACCAACGGCAGGATCAGCGAAGAAGACGTGGTTAGCATTGCCGAGTCGGGGGACGAGTACGTTTCCTCAGTCACGGTTTGGTATAGGAAGAGATAGCCAGGAATAAGCAGAGGCGGCTCCCACGCCGCCGGACATCGCAGGCAAGAATCGCGGGCATGAGAGCCCACTCTGCTGCGGTGGATTGAGCAGTTCACAATCAGAAAGGAGAAAGCCATGAGAACCATCAGACGTCCGATTTACACGCTGAAGCCTCATGAACGAGGTATCCAGGAAACCCTGGGCAAGTATACCAGGTTTGTTCAGCCCGGATTGGGATTTCAGGTCCCCATCATCCACCTCGTCCGCATCCGCGACATCCGTGAGCACACCATGGACATTCCTCCCCAGTCGGTGATTACCAAAGATAACGTCGAGATCCACGTGGACGGCGTCATGTGGGTGCGCCCCGCTTCCGACGAGGAATCCATCAAGCGTACCTTCTACAACATTGACGACTGGAAGCGGGCAGTGATCCAACTGGCCATGACCAACCTGCGCCAGGAGTTCGGCGACCTGACCCTGGACGAGAGCCTGGTGGCGCGCGAGAAGATCGCCCACAATCTGGAGTCCGTCCTCAACAGATTCGCCGAGGAATGGGGACTGAAGGTGAGCAAGGTGGAGATCATGCTCATTGACCCGCCAGAGGACATCAAGCGGGCCATGCACAAGCAGAAGACGGCCGAGCAGGAACGGCGGGCCATGCGTCTGCTGGCCACCGGCGAGTTCGAGGCCGCCGAGCAGCAAAAGCTGGCCATCATCCAGCGCGCTGAGGGCGAAAGGGAGGCGGCCATCATGGTTGCCGAGGGCAAGGCCCAGGCCATCCAGTTGGTCAACGAAGCCGCCCAGCAGTACTTCCGGGGTAACGCCCAGGCGTTGAAGCAGATGGAGATGACCGAGACGGCTCTGCGCGACAACGCCAAGATCGTCATCACGGAGGAGGGCATCAGTCCGACCCTCTTGCTGGGCAGCCTGCCGGTCTCGGTGAGTCAGTCTGAGAAGTAGCAGATCATGTCACAGACAGAGCTCAATGTCGAACGCATCACCGTCTTCGTGGTGGACGACCACGACGTAGTGCGCAAAGGGTTGCGCTACTTCCTGAGCGCGCACCCGGAGATCGCCATCGTGGGCGAGGCCGGCGACGCCCAGAGCGCCGTAGAGGGGGTAGCCGAGCACGTGCCCGACGTGGTGTTGATGGACCTGGTGCTGCCCGTGCGTCCAGGGACCGAACCCGTGGATCAAGGGGGCGTGCAGGCCACTCGCCACATCCGCCAGATCAGCCCCCACACCCAGGTGGTGGTGCTGACCAGCTTCGCCCAGGACGAGCTGATCTTCTCGGCCATCAAGGCCGGCGCCCTCTCGTACCTGCTCAAGGACGCCGATGGGGAGACGGTGCTGGACGCCATCTACGCGGCCAGCCGGGGTGAGGCCAGCTTGCATCCCCGCATCGCCCAGCGGCTGATGGATGAGGTCACTGCACCGGCACGGGACCGCGACCCGGCCGCCGGACTGACGGCACGCGAGATGGAGGTGCTCCGACTCATCGCCCAGGGCCTCTCCAACGCCGAGATCGCCGCCGAGTTGGTCGTCACCGAGCGCACGGTCAAGGCTCACGTCAGCAACCTGCTGGGGAAGCTGCACCTCTCCGACCGCACCCAGGCGGCGGTCTATGCCTGGCGCGAGGGGCTAATGAAGTAGGAGGTATTGAGATGGCCTATGTTCCTGCGGCTGCTGCCGCTGCAAAACGTCGCCGAATGATGATGCTTGCCGAAGAGGAGGAAGACATGGCTAGATATACGCAAGACGACCTGGGCAATGACTGGGAGTTCAAAATCGTCAGATCTGAGTCCGGTGCCTTTCGCAAACCGGAAGTTCTACGACAATTGATCGAAGAAGAAGCCCGATCTGGCTGGGTGATGCTGGAAAAGTTCGATGATAGAAGGGTGCGCTTCAAGCGGCCGCGTAGTGCTCGTGCCAGAGACGTCCTCCTGCCGCCTGGCGTTGATCCCTACCGCACGCGATACGGCAGTCCCTCTGCCCAATACGCAATGCTGGCAACCCTGGTGCTAGGGTTGGCGGTCGCGGGGCTTGGAGCCCTTGTTTTCTTGAGGGAGGATGGTATCACGGCGCCGGTCGGATGGACGGTTGTGGGGATCATACCTTTTACGCTCATATTGCTTGGGGTCTTGTTGATCGTCAAGCTGAGATTGAGGTAGGCCCTCTGTTCGCTTGGCGGTCTACGCTTGCGATAGGAAGATGTTGAGGCTTCGTTCGCTGAGGTCTCTGACCGAGGCGAAAAGGGCTCGGTCGGGAGACCGTCGCCCAACTTTGAGGGGAGGTGCTGAGATGGCCTATTTTGCTGCTACTGGTGGAGCTACCGCTGCGGCCGCTGCTGCAGAAAGACGTCGGCGGATGATGCTTGCTGAGGAGGAGGAAGATCTGGCCGGATACACACAGGATGACCTGAGCGACAACTGGGAGTTCAAAATTGTCCGATCCGAATCTGCTGCTTTCCGCAAGCCGGAGGTTTTGAAAAAGCTGCTCGAAGAAGAAGCTCGGGCCGGTTGGGTGATGCTGGAGAAGTTCGATGACAGTAGGATCCGTTTCAAGCGCCCACGCAGTGCTCGTACCAGAGACATCCTTCTGCCGCCCGACGTTGATCCCTACCGCACACAGTACGGTATCTCATCAACTCGGATCGGACTATTGGTGGTGGCGTTGATGCTGCTGGCACTTCTGGCTCTTGGAGCGCTTGGCTTTTGGATCTTCCTTATCAAGTGAGAGACTCGCCCATCGTTCAAGGGGAGGCGTTGCCATGCGAACACTGTCATCTTCAGTGGGAACAGCTCTCTATTGGATTCAGCCAAAGGGACTTGGCCGTTATTTTGAATTGCGTGCTGGGGATGACGTTCTGGCCACCCTTCGATTCGAGACCCTTTGCGGCTCCCTGGCGAGGGCTGAGTCGGCCGACGGAAGCTGGACGTTCAAACGAGCTGGCTTTTTCAAACCACGCGTGACGGTGCGGAAAGCGGGCGAGGAAGTCAATTCGGCAGTGTACACCCCCCGCTGGACAGGCAGGGAAGGTGTTCTGGAGTTCGCCGGTGGGCGTGTCTTCAACTGGACGCAGACTGATTTCTGGGCCACCAGGTATCAGATTAGCGATGTGGCTGAGAATCCGTTGGTCTCATTCGAGTCTGGCCTTGACCAGTCCAGGCTAACAGATCTGTTCAAGACGCAGGCACGTGTGGCAATTGATTTGCGAGGTCGCGCCTTGCCTGAACTCCCACTGTTGGTGCTCCTTGGCTGGTATCTGATCGTTCTGCAAAAGGAGGACGCAGCAGCGGTGGCTGCGACCACAGTCGCGGTGGTAGGCTGAAGCCCCATTTGATAACCGTAGGGCGGCTATGAGCTGCTAGGCGTCGCCGTGGGGGGCGGGGTGGGCGTCGGAGTCGGCTGTGGGGTGGCAATGACAGGCGTGATCCGGCGAATGGTCGGCGTGGGCGTGGGCTGCTTGGGTTCGGGGATCACTGTCAGGATCAGGCTCAAGACCATGCTTACGACTACCACCAAACCCAGTACACTGAAGATGATCTGCTGTCTTTTGCTTCGCGAACGTCTCATGGTTTCCCTCCAAGAATGTAGGTGAATGTGATAACGAATCAACAAGTGGGTGATTCATGGCTTATGATTCGTTTACTCCTTGCTCACTGAATTATACCATCTTCCTTCCGAGTCAGTCAAGATGACCCTCTCTGAGATCAGAGTTCCCAGGGAATGGGAGCGGATCAACCCTGAGTCCCTCAAAGGCACCATCATGGTGATCGGAGAGTCGGATACCGGCAAGACCACCTTCGCCCGCTATCTTTTTCTCCAACTCTGCCGGCGCCACAATCGGGTCGCTTTCTTGGATTGCGACGTGGGCCAGAGCACCCTCGGACTGCCTACGACCATGAACCTGACCCTCTCCGGCAGCGAGCCATCGGCATTTCCTCCTGCCCTGAGGTCGCTCCGCTTACGGGTCGAAGGGCCTGAAGGTGATCGCTTCTCCTACTTCGTGGGCTCCACGTCTCCCCAAGGGCACATGTTGCCCACCGTCATCGGGGCGCGCAAGCTCCAGCAAAAAGCCCAGGCATTGGGCGCAGAGGCCATCGTAGTGGACACCACCGGACTGGTGAATCGTACGGCGGGGGGCGGTGCGCTGAAGCAG
>CAZQDO010000275.1:0-1854 GCA_964592085.1 uncultured Anaerolineae bacterium
GGTAGGGGATGGCCACCACGACCGCACTGAGAAGCAGCAAGGCCAACACGTACAGCAAGATGGCGATGTCCACAGCGACCCCGGCTGCTCCAATAGAACCCAACAGGTAATCCAGCGGACTGCCGCCAAAAAGGCCCGTGAGGAAGGCCAGGGCCCCGCCAGATGACATGGTGGAGAGAGCTTCGGTTTGGGTTATGGCGATGGACATCACCGTGAGCAAGACGACGCCCAGGATGAGCACCAGGGCGACCGTCATCACCCAATACGTGGCGATCCGCCCCGGCGCCTGGCGCACGATGGCTCTCAGTCGTGATAGCGTTTCCACGACTCCCGTGCCTTCTCCGGAGATGATGGCCGGCACCAGCCAACCTCCGAAGAAGACGAAGGCCAGCAGGAACATGTTGATCAGAACCAGGGGCAGGAACAACAGGGACGTCAGGATGGGGCCCAGCGTCGGGATGCGCCCCAGCAGCAGGACAATGGCCTCGGCGATGTAGACAGCGAGGATCACGACCAGGAGAAGCAGTGGGGCGAAGAGCAGGCTGGTCAGATGGCTGGCGGCATAGCGCAGGGCGTCACCCATAGTAAGAGGTGGCCGGCCAGCCAGGTTTTCGTAGCACATCTTCGAGATGGCTCCTGTGAACAGTGTGGCGACGACCCACACGGCGATCAGGCCCAGCAGGGCCAGGAGGGCAGTGGCTATGGCGTTGTCAACAGACGCTGCCAGGCCAAAGAACAGCCCCCCGATCAAGCCACTCACCACCAGCCCCAGCACAGCCAGGGTCAGCTTGCGCCGATCCAGGGATACATCAATCGCTCTCAATAGTAAGTCAATTCCTGTGGTTTGCATAGCATACCTCCTTGCTATTATCTTGCGAAGTCGTCGGGCCGTCGATTAAGGTTCTCCAGTCACATACCACTGTCCTCCTTTCTTGATCAAGGGCACTTCAGTGTCGAAAGGTGTCACCATTTGGGTACCCAAGGCCTTGGTACGGATCTTTCCGGTAGCCCGTACGGTCGCTCTCTCCCCATCGCTGAGGACGGTCTCCACCTTCAATTCGACAAACTCGCTTGAGCCACCTCCGACCAGTGCTTGCAGCCCAATTTGGAAGAACACCATCCCTATGACCTCATCGGCCACATTCGGGTCTACGGTTTCCTCCAAGGCAGCCAGATCATTGGTGGCGGCAGCACGCAGGAATTTCTCTGTTACCCTGGCTGGCTCGTCCTTTCCTCCGCAGGCTCCCATAGAAAGGACCAGTAGGACAAGCAGAAGCAGGACCAGCCTTGACTTGTGAAAGCGTTTCATTGAAATTTCCTCCTTTACTTGAATGATGGTGTGTGCGCAGAGCGCAATGCATATCTCCTACCTCAGGTTGCGTACACAGGCCAGAATCAGACTGACTGCGATGTCGATCTTGGAGACCTACGATTCCCTATGGCTTGTACCGACTCACCCCACCTCCTGTGCCGAACCACAGCGCGCCGTCCTATCTCACAGCGATGGAGATCACAATGTTGTCCACCGGACCGTCTTCAGTAGTAAAGGTAGTCCAGCGCCCATTGGGCCCAAGCTGGCTGACCCCGCCACGATTAGCGGCACGCATGAGCCACACAACGTAGCCCCACGAACCGCCACAAACGACGCGGGAGATCCCCGAACTAGGGGACCTACGGGTCACGCTGCGGTGAGCTGGCATAGTAGTCCTCAATGAATTGGAATACGTCGGTTTTCCCCAATCGCAAGTAGTGGGCGCACGACATGTCCCAGCCTCTACGCACTTTTGATACTGTGCGTTCGTCACCTCGGTCTTGTCAATCCAAACGGTTTAGTAGGAGTGGGTGGCTCAGGTG
>CAZQDO010000275.1:1864-8003 GCA_964592085.1 uncultured Anaerolineae bacterium
TCGGCGCTGGCATTGGTGCAGGTGTCCACGATGCGATCAGACCTGGCGCTGGGGTCGCTGGTTCGCTAACATAACCGGTGCGGAAACCGAGGGGCGGCCGTGGCGGAAGCTCCCCCCGTCCTACCAGGACTACGAAGGATGCCGCCAACCCCAGTAAGGGTCATGGAAACTCGATCCGGCTTCGCCGTGGCACGCCGACCATGCCCGAAGCTACGCGCGAAATGAAGCCACTGTCCAACTATGCCAACCACCTACGCCAAAAAGTCACGTATGTGGCATGGTCGGCGTGTGCGTGTTATGCGCCGTTCACTGTTTATATTCTGTATCTGCGGGAGTTCCTAAGTCCAGAAAGAAGGAAATGAAAACCCCGAGATAGCCTGAGGCCAATATCCACCCTCCGTAGAGGATTTCCATCGCACCTTCCTTCTGCCTTAGATTGTACACGATATTCAGAATTGGTAATAGACCCACCAATCCCGCGATGAGTCTGGAAACGGCGGCTGCGATTCGACTGCTCGCATTGTTTGTCTTTACGAGAAAGAACAAAGCAATACAGAACAGTCCTGCTAGTAGTGTTGCCCAGTAAATCCAAGAATCCTCGACCATCCCTGTACGGTTCGTGGCAAGGTCATAGCCGCTCAAGTCAACTCCACAACTTCTCACCGATGGGAGAAAGAAGGCTATAGTAATCACCAGTCCCGCTATAGCACCTAGTTTGCTCCCGTTTGACTGTTGGTCTGACATTGGAGTAATCTCCTTTCCTTGTTCGAGGTCACTCTAAAAACGTATGTGTTCCGCTCCCCACAGAGCCCCGACGATGACCCCGATTAGTAGAGCCATGCCCCCGATAGTCATGCAGACCTGACCTAGTCGTGGGTCACGCTTGTATACCTGATAGCCAAAGAAAATCGCCAAGCCACCGAACAGAGGCGGTATGATAGCAATAGCAATCACGGAGCAAATGATTGATGCGACCATCCATCCTGTAGGTGAGCTAGCTGGTTGATATGGCATTGTCATTTTGCCTCCTTTGCTCGACAAAGGTAATGGCACACAACTCGCCGCCGGACGTGGGATGGTTACCGTGGACGGGGGTGCCCTCGGTGGCCCCCTCAGGGCTTGCCTCATCTCCTGCGCGCTCTGAAAACGATGGACGCGGTCATAGGCCAGGGCTTTGGTGATCGCCGCCTCTACGTGCAGTGAGATGGCCGGATTCAGACTGCGTGGTGGGGCGGTGTTGAAGGAGAAAGGCGGGTGCTGCGTCGGGTCGCGCTTGGTCAACAGGTGATGCAACGTCGCCCCCAGGCTGTAGATGTCGGAACGGGCGTCGGTCTGTCCCTTGCCCTCGTACTGCTCTGGCGGAGCATAGCCGCTGGTGCCCATCCTCAGCGTGTCGGTCGCCTTGCCCGGCCTGAAGAAACGCACAATGCCGAAGTCTATCAGCTTGACCGTGTTGCTGCGGTCGAGCATGACGTTGGACGGCTTCAGGTCGCGGAAGATGACAGGCGGGCGCTGCCGATGCAGGTAATCCAGTACGTCGCAGAGCTGACCTGCCCAGCGCAGGATGGCCGCCTCAGGCAAGAAACGCAAGCTCTGATCCATGATCTCCTGCAACGTCTGTCCGTCAATGTAGTCCATGACCAGATACGCCTCGTCGCCCACGCGGAAATAGCCCCACACCTGGACCAGGTTGGGATGGTTCAGCACGGCCAGAATCTGCGCCTCGCGCTGAAACTGGTCGTAGGCCGCCTGCTGCTCCTGAGGTGAGGCGTTGGGATCGGGCGTCAGTTCCTTGATCGCCCGCAAGCCACCCAGGTTGGTATCCTCAGCCAGGTAGACCAGGGCCTGGCCGCCTCCCCCGATCTGGCGGATAATGCGATATCGCCCTTGCAGCATTGTTCCAGACGCTAACATCTCTCACTCCTGTAGCTTATGGTCATGTCGTCACTCGATCATGACCACCCGACCGTCAGCGTAAACTTAAGCTCTGAGCCCCGTCCCCGGGGCGGCCCGAGGACGGGCCTTCGAGCATTAAGTTTGCGGAAATGACCACCCGACCATCAGACTACGTGACCAGACCACCTGACTTCTCAACTGCTCCAACCTTCACCATGATCACGCTGATGTTGTCCTCCCCGCCAGCCTGGTTGGCCTGGCGGACCATCTCGTCGCACGCAGCCTGGGGATCGAACTGGGTGAGCAGCACGTCCTGGATACCCTCATCGCGGATGGATTCCCACAGCCCATCGCAACACAACAGCAGGGTGTCGCCCGGCACCAATCCCTCCTCCCAGATGTCCACCTCAATGGTGGGCTTGGTGCCCAGGGCACGGTAGATGACGTGGCGATCTGGATGGGTGTATAGCTCCTCTGGCTCCGCTATCCCGGCTGCAATCAGACTGGCCACTACGGAGTGGTCGGTGGTGATCTGCTTGAGCCCTTGCTGATTGTAGACGTAGGTGCGGCTGTCACCGACGTTGGCGACGTAGGCTTTGCCATCCATCACCAGAGCCAGGGTCAACGTGCACCCCATGTCGTTGGCGCGTTCCTGGGCCAGGCGACGCACTTGCTCATTGGCATCGTTGATCGCCTCGGTCACGTGCGTTCTCACGGCCTCTCCCAGCGGTTGATCCTCCTCCCTGAACCGTCGCAGGAGGAGGTTCCGGATCAACTGGTCGGCGATGATCTGCACAGCTATCTTGCTGGCAACCTCGCCCCCCTCGTGACCGCCTATCCCATCGGCCACGATGAACAGCCCCAGGGTGGGATCGGCCACCGATTCGTAGACCCCGGACAGCGTGAATACGCACAGGCTATCCTCGTCCAGGTCGCGTACCTGGCCTACGTCCGAGGCATAACCGACGGATAGGGTCATGCCATACGGGAAGGCTGGCTCAACGGGTGGGAGGGTCACCATCGCCTCCTCTGGCAGAGGCAAATAGAACCGCCCATCGTGGAATACTCCGTCGTCGGCGTTCGCACCGAACACTTCGGGCAACAATGCCTCCTGAAGTCTGCACAGCACCGGAGGCCCTGCTGTGTCCAGAGCAACGCCGCATTGAGTGCAGTATTCGTCGTCGGACTGATCGCGCTCTTCACGACAGCTCGGACAGAGCACCAGGTCATGGGCGGAATAGAGATTGCCACCCGCGTCAGACCCCAGGAGCTCCACGATCTCGAAGCGGCCAGCAATCACGGTCCCGGGTGTCAAGGGAGGGAGGGCCTCGGCTGCCGGTGGGACAGGAGACTGGGTAGGCTCTGCTGGCTTGGCCGCCTCGAGGCGCTGTTCGGCAGTTGAGGCCATGAAATCCTGCGCTCCCTCCTCCAATGGTTCTGCAGGTGATAACTGCTCAGCCTGTGTCATTGCGAGGAGCATTCCTTCGGCTTCGCTCAGGACAGGTTTTTGCGACGAAGCAATCTCCTCCTTGCGGCTTGGGGATTGCTTCGCTTCGCTCGCAATGACAGACTGAGTAGTCACCACAGGCGCTGGCGCCACGGATGGCGTCCCTTCGTCTTGAGTTCGCTCCTCCAAGGCCGGGGACGGACTCGCCACGGCCTCCCTGGTCGAAACGTCCGAAGGGGGTATCGGTTCCGCAGTCAACGTCGGCGGCACCTCGGATTCGGTTGTGTCTGGCGTGACCAGGCGTACCCCGCAGGCCACGCAGAAGCGAGCTCCCTCTCGATTCTCCTTACCACAAGGGCATTTCATTGATTCGCCTCCTCTCCTCACCCGGCGCTCCCAACCTCTTCCAGCTTGAGAGCGATCACCGTGATGTTGTCGTCCCCGCCGGCCTGATTGGCCAGGCGTACCAATTCCTCGCAGGCCTCCTGAGGATGCAGGCACGTGGTGACGATTTGCTGGATCTGGGCATCCTCCACCAGGCCGTGCAGCCCATCGGAGCATAGCACCAGCCAGTCGTCCCGCTTCAGGCTCTCGTGAAAGACGTCCACTTCCACCTGAGGCTTGTCCCCCACCGTGCGATAGATCACGTTGCGCTGGGGGTGCGTGCGCGCTTCCTGTCGGGTGATTTGTCCCGCAGCCACCAGCCGCTCCACCAGGGAGTGATCGGTGGTGATGGGGCGAATCTCCTGCTGGCTCACTCGATAGGCGCGACTGTCACCGATGTTGGCGACATAGGCTTCACTACCCACGACCAAAGCTGCCACCAGGGTGGTGCCCATGTCACTGTGTGCCCTGCGCGCCCGCTCGTGGACGGCGCGGTTGGCCTCCGCACAGGCCTCCTTCAACAATGCCCCGTAGTCTGGCTCAGCCCCAACCGCGTCCTGTACCGCCGGCAGCATCATCTTGTTCATCACGCTGCGGGCCAGAGCGTTGATGGCCATCGCACTGGCCACCTCCCCCGCCGAGTGGCCGCCCATCCCATCGGCCACCACGTACAGGCCGACCGGCTGACTCTTCGATTGCTGCACGCGCTCGATCTCCAGAGTCAGCAAGCTGTCCTCGTTCAGCTCTCGTTGTCGCCCCGTATCGGAGCGGCGGCCTACGATGAAGGTCACATTGGCCGGGCGTTGCAGAACTTCGAGGGCCTTGGTCAGATCCGCCGCCAGCGCTTCTGCTGTAGCGTAGCGGTCCTTTTTGTTGGGAGCCAGGGCTTTGTTGAAGATAGCAGCCACGGTCGGCGATGGCGTCTGACCCTTCAGCAGCCCTTGCAATAGCCGGGCCAGGGCCTCTACGTCCTCGGCAAACCACTCCCTGGGGGCAGCCCTGGGTGGCTTCTCGGCCAGGTTGAAGTTGGTCAGCCTGGCTTGCGAATCAACCAGGCGGACGTTCTCAGGGCGGATGTTGCGATGGCGGATACCCTGTCCGTGGAGGTAGGCCAGCGCTTCCGCCAGTTGCTTGCCCCACGTCAGCACCTTTTCTTCCGGCTGAGGCCGGGGCAGGGCTGCCAGCCCCGTCCCCTCGTCAAGATCAGAGACCAGATAGAGCCGGGGACGGGGTCCATAGAGGCGATCCTCGAAGGCGCGGCGGATATTCACCATGCCCTCGTGCTGCAGCCCAAGCTCGGCGATCAGCGCTTCCTGAGCCAGCATCTCTCGATCGAGGGTCTCCCTCAGCAGATAGTTGGGGTGCTCGGCGGGCTGACCCACAAAGGATAGCCCGCAATCCCTACAGAACTGGCCATCGGACTTGCTGGCTGCCGAGCCGCATTGAGGGCAGTGCCGGTGGTGACGATCCTGCACCTGATAGGCGTTCAGTTTCGCGCTCTTGTTGAGGACCGACGCGATCTCATAGCGCCTCTTTTCGAGAAGTGCCCCGGGCGGCAAAGGCGCGAATTCCGGCGAGGGTAGCGGTTTGGTTGGCACATCTGATGCTCGCCGGCTCGCAGGGAGAGGTTCTGGCATTGCGGTAGGCTCCTGGGGCAAAGGCTTGGTCTCTAGCGCCTGAGCCACCGGGGCCATAGGAGAGGCCGGAGCCAGAGGTGTTCCGCAGGATTGGCAGAACCGTGCCTCATCGCGGTTTTGTGCCTTACAACTTGGGCAGATAATCATCTCACACCCCCTTGCTGATTCATCTGGAAAAGAAAGTGAACCTGGCCGAAGCCAACCGTACAGCCATCGTAGAGGACGTTTTCGCCCGTGCGCTGGCCATTGACATACACCCCATTTTCCGAGTCCAGATCCACCACCACGAGACGCTCCCCATCGCGTTCGATCAGCGCATGGTTGCGAGAGACCGTTGGCCACCCCACGAAATGCTCGTCAATCACCATATCGTTGCTGCCATCGTCGGCCCGCCCTATCTGCGTCCTCGACCTGTCCAGCCTGCAATATACAATCCCGGCTGGCCGCCCCAGGCTTTTCAGATACGGGACGCCCTGCTCAGGCTGCACTTTGGTCCCGGCCGAGGGACGTCCGGGTGGGACCTCAGGCTCCGGCGGGGCCGGCGGCACAGGTGGTAGAGTGGGCTCCGGGGGAGACGGCCCCCTTCTCAATGCGACAAAGATAATGATCACAGCGACTGACAGCAGGATGACGATGGCTGCTATCAACAGGAATTGATCGAGTGCTCCAATGCTCCCTCCTCCCGGCGGAGTGGGCGTCACTGTAGCTGTGAGCGAAGCCACTGTAGGCGTATGTGTTGGCGTCGGGGTCGGCGTGGGAGGAATCGGTGTTAGCG
>CAZQDO010000276.1:0-7974 GCA_964592085.1 uncultured Anaerolineae bacterium
GGGTGGGGGTGATCGTCGGCGTCGGCGTCGCCGTGGGAGTGGGCGTGGTGGTGAAAGTAGGAGTGGGGGTGGGAGCCATTACCTGGAGTGCGATGTCGTAGTCGCGATTCTCGACGCTGGCTGACGCAGGGTAGACCTTGACGTAATAGGTCCCCTCATCCGGAGACGTGTACTCAATCTCCTCGTTGTCGGTCGTGCTTTCGGACTTCCTCAAAGGGTCGCCCGCAAAATACAGCGCCATGTTCAAGTCACCCTCGGCGTGGCGGAAGCCGATCTGTGCCCACAAGGTGTCCTGGGTACCGAGCCTGACGCCGAACCAGTCCTCGTCACCCACACAGATGTTCAGGGTGGTGGTGATGAAGGTAGTGTAAGGCCAGGCCCACAGTCCAGCCTGCTGCTCGCTATTATTGGGCTCCAGGCGGTCTGGCTGGCAGGGAGTCGTGGTTGGCGTGGGATTATTCACCTCGGCAGCGACGTAGTACGGCGCCATGATGTCGTAGGCGCCATCGTAGCCGAAGACGACAGCATACCAGTCGCCACTGGCGTCGGCGACGTAGGAAATGGACTTGTCCACTGTCCCAGAGGTGAGGTCCATCATGGCCAGGCTCCTGTCGGGGCGATAGAGAGACAAGCGGTAATCCTGGGGAAGGTCGGCCAAGCTGACCTGGATGGTCTGATAAGCGTCGGCGTGGAACTTCCAGTAATCGGTGTCGTCAGCGGCGCAGATGTAGCTCCAGTAGCCGCCTGTGGTCGGCAACGACCAGGCATAGTCGAAGGCGTTGTTCGGCTCGAAGCCATCGGGGCAGTTGGGATAGAGCGGGGTGACGGTGGGGGTAGGGGTGGCGGTCGGCGTAGGCGTAGGCCCGGCCATGAATACCCGCAGGTTGTAGGGTGTGAGGTCGTCACATTCGCCCTGGCTGCTGAAGACTTTGACGTAGTGCGTGCCCTGTAGACCTGCCGTAAAGGCAATCTGCTCATTTTCTGTGCCAGGGTTGTCCGAAGTGATCACCGCTGGCGGAGCAGCCTGCTCGTACAGCGCCAGGGCATAGTCGGCCGGTAATCCCTCCAGCACCGCGACGATGCTATCCCCCTGGTTTAGATGAAAGCTGAAGAAGTCCACGTCTTCTTCCATACCGCAGCAGATATAGTCAAAGTTGTCGCTCCCCAGGGTCAGCGGCGTGGCCGAGCCGAAGTCATCGTTCGGGTAGGGTTCGGGGCAGCCCGGCCCTTGCGTGGGCGTCGCAGTGGGCGTGGCGGTCGGGGTGTGAGTCGGCGTCCTGGTCGGGGTAGCCGTCGGTGTTCGGGTAGGCGTGGGCGTCCCGGTTGGGGTAGCTGTCGCAGTGTGGGTTGGCGTCGGCTCCTCGCCCAGGGTGACCAGCAGCCTGTAGGGATCCAGGGCACTGTAGGCACCCTGATAACCGATGACCCGAGCGCGGTAGTCGCCCGACTGTTCAGCAGTGTGCACGATCTGTTCCGTAGCGGTGCCGCCAGCCGCAGAACTCCCCACCTCTGCACCAGACGGATTGTACAGGTAGAGGTCGAAATCAGCCGGCAGGTTTCCGTAGATGCCGTAGAGATCCACGGTGATCTCCTGCCCGGCGGCGACGTAGAACTTGAACCAGTCCTCATCGCCGCTGGGACAGATGTAGGCCGTGTACTGCACCCCATCGTTGATGGCGTGGGCCTCGCCGAAGCTGTCGTTGGACTCATACTCGTCAGCGGGGCAGGACGGCGTACTGGTGGGGGTCGGCGTGGGCGCCGCGCTCAGCGTGGCCCGCACGCAGTAGTCGTCCACCTCACTGGAAGCCCCTTCGTAGCCATAGATGTAGGCGCGATAGTCCCCTGTCATGCTGGCCGTGTGCACAATCTCCTCATCAGTGGTGCCAGCGTTGGTGGACGTGTCTATCAGGGTCCCCGACGGATCGTACAGACGCAGGTCAAAATCAGCAGGTAGGCTGTGCAGGCCCAGGGTGATCTCCTGCCCGCTGGTGACGCTGAACTTGAACCAGTCCACGTCGCCACTGGGACAGATGTAGGCGCCGCAATGCGAGATTCCGGTGCTCATGGCATGGGCCTCACCGAAACTGTCGTTAGGCTCGTAGCCATCAATGGGGCAATCCAGGCGGGCCGAGGCCCCCTCAGGGAGGGGGGCGTTGGGAGCTTGTGGGGAGGCTCCAACGTTTGCGGCGGTGGCCTGAGCGAGCAGCCCTCCCGCAAACATGAGCATCAAAGCCAACAGCACAGTGGCGATCGAAGTCATTCGGGTTCGCATTCTTATCTTCACTCCTCCTCTTCATCCATTCACTGCAATCATTATATCCCAAATCTTGCAAAAGGACAAAGAGCAAGACCGCCTGCCTCCATTGCACAGGCGGCCTTGTTTTGCTGTTCAAGACTTATTCCCTCAGGAATAGCTCTTTAGAATGAGAGGCAGGTAGATCCGTCCCACAGGTGTAATTCGTTCCACGGTCACCGAAGCGGCAGGCCAGGCCGTCAGCACCGACTGGCCCAGGTAAGTCACGTCGGTCTTCTCCGGCGGCCAGATCTGGAAGCGCAACCAGTCTTCATCGGTGGGGCCGATGGCCTCGAATCGGATGGTGGCCACCGTGATGTCGCCGCTGAGCGAGCCGCCCAGCATGGTGGCCGCGTAGTGGATGGTGCCCGCGCTGTTGTCCGCGCTGTTGGCCAGCTCCATGTCGAAGTCGGCGCCGCCGTCCACCACTGTCGCTGGGTTCCCGCCCGCATCCACCACCTGCAACACCCCGGCCGGGAAGTAGATGTACGCCTCCACGGTGTCCACTGGCTGCGCCCCGGCCTGGATTACCACGTCCACAGTGAAGATGTCGCCAACGTCCGCGGTGATGGGGGTAGGGGAGAAGGTGATGGTGATGGGGGACGTGGAACGTAAAACGTCAAACGTGAAACGTGATGCGTGATCCGTGGGACGTAGGACATAGGACGTAGGACTGACTTCGACGTCGCCGATTCGACCGAAGTTGGCGGCCAGGAGGCCCATGTCCACTCCATTGATGGCTTCGTCCTCGTTGAAGTCGGCGCGAGCATCCCAGTTGGCGTCGCCAGGGGCGCTGCCGAAGGCCAGGTTGACCAGGGAGGCGTCGGTGCCATCCACGTCATTGTCGTTGTCGGCGTCGCCCTCCGCAAGCTCGCCCATGTCCACTACGTTGTCGCCGTTCAGCAGCTCCAGCTCGGACCAGCGATTGGCCAGGGTGTGCATCCCCTTGACCCGCAGGTCGTAGGTGCCAGGCGTCACCCCCCCGAAGCTGAAGTGACCCTGGTCGTCGGTGTGGAGACCGAAGATCTGCAACGTGGTATCGCTGACCAGGTCGTGCAACTCCACCGTTAGCGGAATCTCCCACCGCTCGTGAGGCGGCGTGGGTCGGCCCTGCAAGGCGACGCTGGCCTGGACGGTGACCGGGTCGCCAGCGACCATCACCCGCGTTTCCCTGATATGCCCCAGGACCGAGTTGACCTCGTAGAGGACGTCGGTGCGGCGTGGGGTAGTCCAGTTGAGCTCCAGCAGGGTCCCCTCCGGCGGCGTGGCGGCGAGGGGCTGGAAGTACAGCCGCGTCACTTGCACCCGACCGGTGAGCGGCGGCTCGCCGAAGTTGACGCGAGCGGCGTAGTTCACCTGGCCGGCCTGGTTGTCCACTTCGTTCTGCAAGACCAGCGTTGGCGAGATGGCCACGGTCTCGGTGATGGGATCGCCGGCCGCGTCCACGCACTGGAGCAGGTCTGGATCGAAGTCCAGGTAGACCTGTACGGTGTCGAAGGGCTGGGTGAGGCTCTCGGCCACGACGTCCACGGCGAATATCTGGCCCACTGCGGCCTCAACGGAACCGGGCACCAGGGAAAGGGTGGCGAAGTCAGCATCGGTAAGGGGCGAGACGGCCACCATGTACTCCGAGACCACCCTGATGGGACCGCCCTGGTACTCCTCGGCCTGATCCTCCGCCCATTCGGGTGGGGTGTTGGCTCCCCAGAGGCGGAAGACGTCGGGGTAGAGCCTGCCGGTGGGTGCATCCCGGTGAACGTAGTTCACCAGCCCCCAGTCTTCCTGGCCAACCCACACCCGGTAGACATCGTGGGAGAGGTAGGCGGCATCGTCGTGCACTCGCCCGTCGTGGGGGTAATCGTGGTCGGTGGTCGGCAAGTAGACACCGGGGTAGCCTGCCTCGGCGCTGTCAAGGAAGGGATCGCTGATGCCGATGGTCTGTTCGCCAGCGCAGTCCACGCCAGCGGCGGTGACCCAGTGGCCACCCAACCGCCTCCAGCCATCGGGCTGGTGCTCCCAGAGTCCCAGAAGCAGCAGCACGTCCTCGCTGCGCAGCACCTCGTCGCGGACCAGGTCGAAGGCGGGAGAAGGCTCCAGGGTAACGCTGTAGTCATCTAGGAGCTCCTTCTCCTCCAGGAGGTCGCGGATGCCGTCGGCTAAGTCGTCGGGCCGGGTGCCGATCCACTCTCCGGGGTAGTCCGGGTACCCGTCGGTGTACATTCGCTCGGCCAGGTCGAGGATGAGGGGTGGGACATTCTGCGGATCGTGGTCGTCCCAGGCTCCGTAGGGTTCCACCAGGGGATAGTCGGGCGCGAACTGCGAGTCGAACCACCACAGCGAATTGGCAGAGGCAGCGGGGCCGTCCACGGTTCGGGTGAACGTATCGGTGTAGTACCCTCGCTGGTCGAAGTCGGGCATGCCGTTGGGGGCGTAGTCGGGCCAGCCGGCCTTCCAGTACCAGCACGTCACTGGCGGCCAATCGGGCGGCGGGGTCCAGTCGCCAGGGGGTGGCTCCTCTGGGCCGCAACGAGCGACACAGATCTCCACGTCATCCACGTAGGCCCACAGCTTTCTACATGCATGAGAACCGTCGTTGAAGGCCGCAAACCCGATCGCGATGTCCTGCCCGACCAAGTGGGAGGGGATGGACCAGGTGGCCTGCCGCCACCCGCCACTGTCCGCGGTGGGATCCACGATGACATGAGTCACACCGCTGTCTACCTCATGAACGACGGCGCCGAAGAAGTTGAATCGTATGTCAGGGTCGTTGTTGTCCACGTTGTACCAGAAGCTCAGGGTGGCCTGGTGGGCGTCGGCGGGGATAGTGACGGTCTGCGCGACACTATCAATCCGCATTGCATCGGTCTCTGCCGGCAGGATGCCCAGGAGCGCTGAGGAATCACCTGAGTGGCTCTCGTCCCCTGTTGTTCGGGGGTCTCCAGCACCAACATCCCAACCGTCCAATCCGTCCTCGAAGCCACCGTTGACCACCAGGTTGCCCTGGCACTCCCCTGGCCCCGGCAGGATTTCCACCTCCGCCGTATCGCTCCGCTCGGTATCCGGGTTGTCGTTGACCATGGCCCGGAACTCGTCCACGGTAGACGGGGTCTCGGCCCTGGCATGGAAGTTCAGTAGCCATGCCCTGACCGCGCCTGGCCCCCACCAGAGGCCAAATGCCCCTGAGGAGTCGAAACCCAGTTCGCCGTCGTCAGGCCCCCAATCATACTCAGGATTATGACTTTCCAGGTAAGCCGTATCGTAGGTGTCGGTCATCACATAAGTAGTGATTGGCACATCACCCGTGTTGGAAATGACACCTGCAAACCACACCGTGTCGCTCACGCAGACCACCGGGTCCAGTGCCACCTTGCTGACCTCGATCTCCAACACGCCGGGCACGATGGTTACGTCCTCGCAGTCCTGGTCCGAGGCTTCCCCCCCGAACTCATCCACGACATCCGCATAGACGCAGTTCAGGATCAAGGGCGGATCGCAGACATCGGTGACCTCGAAGGTCACCAGGAATGGGATCCGGCCACCGGGTGCCAGGAAGCCTTCGCCGACCCAGTGCCAGGTCAACACACCGGCAACCTCGTCCACGTGGGTGGGAAGCGGCTCGGCGAACACCCAATCCAGGCAGTCCGCCGGGTACTCGTCCCGGACCCAGATTTCGTTCAGGGTCGTATCCCCCGTGTTGACGACAGAGAAGCGGAACCGTATCTCGTCACCCACGGCGACCACGCCGCCCGGCGGGTATATCAGCTCTTTGTCCACTTCTATGTCAGGGAAGCGGAGTTCTACAGGGTCGGAGAACTCGGAGGTGTTGCCGTCTGGGTCGGTAGAGGTAGCAGTGAGGTAGGCATAGAGGGGCACGCCTTCGGTGAACCCCACCGTCCACGAGCCATCGGGCAGGGTAGTGCCGGAACCCAGATACTGCCGGCCTTCGCCGTTGGTGTCGGAGAAGACTTCGATGGTGCAGCCGGCGCAGGGTCCCCCACCGGGCAGCTCGGCGGTGCCACTGGCCTGGGCAGCGGTGTAACCCGTAATGGGCGGTGGCGGAAGCTCGGTGTTGCCGCCGAGGATGTTCTCGATCCCCAGGTCGTCGTTCTCGGTGATGCTGTTCTGGGTGATGGTGTTATAGAGGGATTGGCCATGCACCCGCACCCCGTCGCCACCATTGTAGGCGATGAAGCTGTGCTCGATGCGGTTATGGTGGGCGGCGTCGAACAGGTAGATGCCGTGCATGGTGTTGTAGAGGATGACGTTGTCTGGCCCGACGGTAACGTTGTGCACCCCATCGAACAACTGGATGCCGTTGTCTCCGTTGGGGATGGAGCCGGTACCGGCGGCATTTGTGCCGATGTAGTTACCCAGGATGGTGTGGTTGCCGGTCTCCGGATCTTTGATGCCGATGCCGTTGCCACCGTTGCCGCTGATGACGTTGTCAGGACCGATGGTGACGTTCGTGGCCCCATCCTCAATGATAAACCCCTCGCCCTCGTTGGGCACGGCGGCCGTGCCGGCTGCGTTCAGGCCGATGATGTTATTCCGCACCTGGCTGTTTCCGCCGGCGAATATCCTCACTCCAGAGAATGTGTTGCCGCTGAGCAGGTTTTCTTCGATGACGATGTCCTCAGAGTCAGGGACCTGTACACCGTTCCATCCGTTGGGCAGTGCCGCCGTCCCACTGGCATTGGTGCCGATGCGGTTGCCGGTGACGGTGTTGTTATTGGACTCAAAGATCGTGACTCCGTTACCAAAGATGCCTATCTGCCCGTTGCCGGAGATGAGGTTGTCAGGGCCGATGGTGTTGTTGTGGGCACCGCCCCAGATGACCACACCGCCTTGTTCGTTAGGGATGGCCGTTGAGCCACCGGCGTTAGTGCCGATCCTGTTTTCACTGACGACGTTGCCCTGGGTGCCCGCATCGGTGATCCGGACGCCGGTCAGAACGTTGCCAGAGATGACATTGTCGGTGCCGATGGTGTTGTCGTGCGCGCCTTGCGCGATGGTCACGCCGTCCTGATCATTAGGGATGGCCGCCGCACCACTGGCATCGGTGCCAATGCAGTTGTCGCTGACGACGTTGTCCTGCTCGCCGCCTGTATCGCCGATCCAGACGCCGGACATGCTGTTGCCACCGATGGCGTTGCCCGTTACCTGGGTGCCATCAGCGCTGTCCACAATCTCTACACCGTGCCGCTCGTTGCTGAAGGAGGCAGTGCCGCTGGCGTCCACGCCGATGTAGTTGCCCTCAATGGTGTTATTATCTGCTCCCGTCCCACTGACCAGGACGCCGCTCAATTGAAAAGCGCCGATGGCCAGGCCGCGAATCACGCAATTGCTGGCTTCGATCTCCAGGCCGTTGGCCGCGCCAGCATCTACACCGGAGAGCACGATCTCCGGCCCGCTGAGGTTACTGTCCCATTGGTTCGTCGCCTGGGTGGGACCGTCAATGATGATGCCATTGTCGGTGAGAGAAGGGAGGGCGGTCTCGGGCGCGATGACCCAGACGGTGACCATGCCGCCGTCGGGCGGGATATTGAAGGTGATGTGGTCAAGCGGGGGATTCTCATTGGCGCAAATGATGGCCTCCCGCAGCGAGCAGTGGACCGCGTCGCAGGCTTCGTCGTCAACGTCGTCGGTGGTGTTCACCACCAGACCCTCACAAACGCGAGAGG
>CAZQDO010000277.1:0-7967 GCA_964592085.1 uncultured Anaerolineae bacterium
CCGCCATCTGCATCGCCCCGACCACCCTGGCCAAAGCGGGAGTACTGCAAGGCAAAAAGGCAACCGTTTTCTCTTCTGAGGCGGAGGAATTGAAGGCGGGCGGGGCCAACTACACCGGCGCCAGCGTCGAGCGCGACGGATTGATCATCACTGCGAACGGGCCTCAAGCAGCAACTGAGTTTGCCGAAGAGATCGCCAAAGCACTGGGGGAATAGGGTTGGACTGGCTAGAAGTTAGGGTACAGGTGGATGGCGAGGCTGCTGAGGCAGTGAGCGAAGTGTTCAACCGCTACGGGCGCGGCGGAGCGGTGCTGTCAGCAGATTTTAACGATGACGCAGGCGACACAGCGGTGGTCACGGTCAAGACCTATCTGCCTTTAGATGAGGAAGGGTTAAAAACTAAGCGTCGCATAGAGGAGGCCCTCTGGCATCTGAGCCAGATTTATCCGCTCCCGACACCTGAATTCCGCGAGCTAACCGAGGACGATTGGGCCAACGCCTGGAAGAAGCACTATCACGTCCTGCGAGTTGGCCAACGCATCGTGATCAAGCCTCCGTGGCAAGAGCATCAGCCTCAGCCTGATGAGGTCGTAATCGAGTTGGATCCGGGTATGGCTTTTGGTACGGGCCTGCACCCCACCACTCGGATGTGCCTTCGGGCTCTGGAGGAGCACCTGAAGCTAGGAGCAAGGGTGCTAGACCTGGGCACAGGCTCAGGGATCCTGGCTATCGCCGCGGCCAAGCTGGGGGCGGGCTGCGTATTGGCCCTGGACAACGATCCGCTGGCTGTAAAAGCGGCCCAGGCTAACGTGCAGTCCAACGGAGTGCAGAACGTGGTCACTGTCGAGCTTGGCTCACTGGACAAGGCAGCGGGGGAGTCCGACCTGGTGCTGGTCAACATCCTGGCCAGGGTGATCGTCGAGCTGGCCGACCAGGGGCTGGTGGATCGAGTTGGACCGACCGGCCTGATGATTTTGGCGGGCATCATTGAGGGTCAAGAGGCGGAAGTAGTGGCAGCCTTAAGAGAGGGCGGGTTGGAGATCGCCGAACGACGACAGGAGAAGGATTGGGTGACATTGATTGGAGTTGGCAGGTAGGGATTGAGTAAAACAAGTTGCCAACTTGTTCTACCGAGGAGAATCCAGGCCATGCACCGCTTTTTTGTATCACCCGACCAGTTTAAGGACGACAAAGTTGCGGTTACGGGGCCGGCCGTGCACCACATCCGGAACGTTCTGCGCCTTGTTCCCGGCGACACCATCATCGTCCTGGACAGTTCCGGCTGGGAGTGGGAGACGGAAATCATCGAAGTGGACCGAGAGCAGGTCATGGGCAGGGTGCTAGGCAGGACTCTCGCTACCGGCGAGCCCCGCACCAAGGTTTCTCTCTATCAGGGCGTGCTCAAGGGCGGTCACTTCGAGTTTGTCTTGCAAAAGGGCACGGAATTGGGCATCGTGGAATTCGTGCCCCTCATCAGTCAGCGCTGCATCATCGCCGGCCTGGGTGACGTGAACAACAAGATGGGGCGTTGGCAACGCATCGTTCGGGAGGCAGCGGAGCAGAGCAGACGGGGCAGGCTTCCTCGCCTCGAACCCGCTATGCTCTTTTCCCAGGCCTGTGAACGGGCGAAGCGAACGGGGGGTCTCTCATTGATGCCCTGGGAAGATGAGCTTTGGGTCAGCCTGAAGCTGGTATTTGGTAAAGAGGAAAAGGGGACGAAAGGGAGAAGGGTTCCATCATTTCCCTCCAGGCCATTCTCCGTCAACCTCTTCATCGGCCCGGAGGGAGGCTTCACTTTCGAGGAAGTGACATTGGCCCAACGGTACGACGTCGTTCCCATCACCCTGGGCCCCCGCATCTTGCGGGCCGAAACTGCCGGCCTGGTGGCCGCAGCGGCTATCCTGTATGAGCTGGGGGACTTAAGTTAGGAGGTGGCAGACTTATGAAGCTGATCCAGGCCATCGTTCACAACGACGACGCTGACGCGGTAGTCAGTGCTTTGATGGCACAGGGTTTCAGAACCACACGCATGGCCAGCACGGGCGGTTTTCTACGGGCTGGCAACACCACCATTGTCAGTGGTGTCGAGGAGGAGCAGGTTGATGAGGTGCTGACTATTGTCAAGCAGCATGTCAAGTCTCGCCTGTACATGCCAGCACAGCCCCAGGAGAAAGAGGTAGAGGTTCACGGGGCCATTGTCTTCGTAATAAATGTAGAGAGACTTGAGAGATTATGAGGGACAAGCTAGCATGAAAAGCAAACAGGCGCTACTGGAAGACCTCGAGGCGGCACGAGCTGAGTTCCTTTCAGCTATCGAGGGCCTGAGCGAGGGATAACTCTGTGCGATTATGCGCAGCCTAGCCACAGGTTTCCTGTGGCCTTTTTGTTTGTCTTCACACCCCTTTCAGCAGAGCGTGAGCGTATCGCCGTGGGGACACGTAGTGACGACTTTAGTCGTCGTTCTCTCCGCAGAAGCGACTGAAGTCGCTACTACGTTTGCCCATAATGCCCTTGGGAAGCAGTTCTGGCATGTCCCAAGCTCGATAACGTTCGCCCAGAGCCGGCTTGCATGTACGGCAGGTTGTGGTAGAATGTACTCGTTGTTTATCCTATCTCGTGCGGCTGGAGGCCGATGCATAGGGAGAGGGATAAGTGGAGAATCAGCAGGGCAGACGGTCAAGATGGAAAAAGCTGGGGCTGGGACTTGCCGGGTTCACGCTCTTTGCCCTCGCCCTGGGGCTGATGAAAGAGGGGTCCGGCGGGCTGGCGCCGCTTCTACGAGGCCATCTACAGATCACCAACGCTGCCGACAGCATGGGATTCGGCTGGCTGATGGCCTATCTGGTGCTGAGTGGGTCGCCAGTGGCGGCTGCAGCAGTAGCCTTGTTGAGCGCCGACGCTCTGTCACCCATCCAGGCCTTCACCATGGTGGCAGGATCCCGCCTGGGCGCTTCCCTCATCGTCCTCTTGGTTGGCTTCACCTACGCTCTGCGAGGGCATGATCACTGGACCGCGCTCACGACAGGCATCCTTTCCCTCTTGCTTGCCGGTACGGTTCAGTTGGCGGCTTTGCCGGTAGGGCTGCTGATCCTCAGCCGGGGCTGGCTCGATGGCCTTTCTATCCCTGCCCTGGAGGGGCTGGCAGCCGGCATCAACCTGGGACTGGAGCCGCTGATCTCCCCCTTCGCAGCCACGCTTCCCGGTTGGGCGCTTTTCGTGGCTGGAGTGGGGCTGGTGACCCTCAGCTTCCGTTTTTTTGACCGTGCCCTGCCTCAGATGCGACTGGAGAGAACCGACTTCAGCCAGATAGCCCGGCTGGTCTATCGTCCTGAGATCATGTTCCTGATGGGGTTGGTGGTCACCTTGCTCACCATGTCTGTCTCCATTTCCGTGGGTATCCTGGTTCCTCTCTCTGCCCGGGGCTACATGCGCCGTGAGAACATCATCCCCTACATCCTGGGGGCCAACATCTCCACTTTCGCAGACACGCTGGTTGCGGCGGCGCTGCTGGGAGATCCCCGAGCAGTGACGGTGGTGGTAACGCACATGGTCTGCGCGGCCATCGTATCCTTGTCTCTCACCCTGCTGGCCTACCGGACCTACGCGCGGGCCATCTCGGATGCGCTGGCCTGGATAATCCGCCGACGCAGGAACTTCGCCCTACTGCTGGGCATCATCCTCGTCATACCCGTGGTACTTATCTTGCTCTAAAGTGGGTAGTGTGGGATAATGAAGATTCTACTCTGCACCGATGGTTCCTCACACACAGTTCGGGCCCTCAACCTGGGCACGCACGTAGCACGCGCGACAGAGAGCTTCGTGGACATCCTGGCCGTCGTCGAAGGCAGCCGGGAGAAAGAGATACGCCGGCTTGTCGAGGCGGCCACTGCCAACCTGGAAGAAGCGGGCATCCCGGTCACTATCCACCAGCGAACCGGCCGGATAGCTGAGGAGGTGATCCGCCAGGCACAAGCCGCCCCGTACGATCTGCTGATCATCGGCAGCCGTGGGCGGCGAGGGGTCGTGCGGCTGCTGTTAGGCTCGGTGGCCCTCCACGTTACCGGGCACGCGCCAGCCTCCGTCTTAGTGATCAAGGGGCGCGCCCGTGACCTCAAGCGGTTCCTGGTCTGTTCCTCTGCTGGGCCCGTGAGCGAGCACACCATCCGCTTCGCCGGCCGCCTGGCCCGGTCCCTGGAGGCTTCGGTCACGCTGCTTCACGTGATGTCCCAACTGCCGCTGGCCGAAGACGCGCCCCTGGACGATTTGGGAGCTTCGGCAGAGGAGTTGATCCAGCGCAACTCGCCAGAAGGGGTACACCTCGGCCAGATGCTGAATCTGCTAGCGGCGGATGGAGTGATAACCCGTGCCGTGGTTCGTCACGGCCTGGTGCGGCACGAGATCATTGCCGAGGCCCAGGAGGGCCAGTACGATCTGTTGGTGACTGGCGCTCACATCACCCCTGGTCTGAACGCGCGCCTGGTGGATGACCTGAGCGCCGACATTCTGTTGGCGGCCAACCGCCCGGTGCTGGTGGTGCGCTGGGCAACGTGACCCGGTAGGTCATCGCCGTTTTCATGGCGACCTCTTGCCTTGCAAGGGACTAACCGACGAGGAGGAACGATGAATCAAAACGAATCATCCGGTGAAGCGCGTGGCCTGGTGCGTGAGCTGGGCCTGAAAGAAGGTGTGGCTATCGGGCTGGGCACGATGGTCGGTGCAGGCATCTTCGTGCTCTCCGCCCTGGCTGCCGAGCGAGCTGGCCCAGCCTCTGCGATGTCCTACTTGGTCGCAGGGTTTATCTGCCTTCTCGTTGCCCTGGTCATTTCGGAGTTGGCGACGGGGATGCCCAGAGCTGGGGGCAGTTATACCTTCATCACCCAGGCGTTGGGCCCGCTGGCGGGGTCCATCGTGGGGCCGGGCAACTGGTTGGGCCTGACTTTCGCCAGTGGTTTCTACCTGCTCGCCTGCGGCGAGTATCTGGCGATGATCGTCCCTGTGCCCCCATGGGCTGCCTCTGTGATGGTCGGTCTCCTTTTCACCTGGCTGAACTATCGCGGCGCCAAGCTCACCGGTAGCGTGCAAAACGTGGTGGTCGTCGTACTGCTGGTCATCTTGGCCGCGTTCGTCGGCGTGGGTCTCTTCAACGTAGACGTGAGCTTGTATCAACCCTTCTCCCCTGGTGGCTGGGGAGCGGCGATAGGGACGGTTGGCCTGATCATCGTTTCCTTCACCGGCTTCGAGAAGATCTCCACCATCTCCGAGGAGATGAAGCGTCCCGAACGCAACTTGCCTCTGTCCATCATCGGCTCGGTGATCATCGCCACCATTCTCTACGCCCTGATCCTGCTGGTGCTGACCGGCATCTTTCCCCACGCCGGCATTGCTCAAAGGGAGGCTCCGCTGGTCGAAGCAGCCGGCCACATCGCGGGGCCGGTGGGCACGGTGATGATGCTGACCGCTGCTATCCTGGCCACCCTCTCCTCTGCTAATGCGGCCATCATGGCCTCCTCGCGCATCAACTACGGCATGGGGCGCGACGGCGTGCTGCCGGACTGGTTCAACTACATTCATCCCAAGCTTAACACACCTTCCCACGCCATCCTGGTCACGGGGGGGCTAGGCATATTGCTCTCCCTCACCGGTCGAGCCGAGGCACTGGCGGAGATCTCCAGCGCGCTCTTCATGGTCTCCTACGCCATGCTTTGCCTGTCAGTGGTGGTGATGCGTAACTCTCGTCCACGCTGGTATCGGCCCGCCTTCCGTGCCCCGCTTTATCCTCTCTTGCCTGTGGTGGCGGGTCTGCTTTGCCTGGCCGTCATCTTGACCATGTCGCCTGAATCGCGCGCGGCAGGGTTGGGACTGGTGGCGGCCAGCCTGGTATGGTACTTCGTCTGGGTGCGGCGCCAGGCCAGGGTCACCGGCGAAATCGGGCCGCTCTGGGAACGGGAGCGACCTCTTGAGGGCGTGATCGAGGCTGCCGAGAAAGCAGCGCGAGCGGAGGGGCACGAGATCCTTATCCCGCTCCTGCCCGGCACCCGGCCGAAGCCGCTCTTGAACCTGGCTGCGATGCTGGCCCAGGCCGACGACCGGCGGGTGATCATCGCGCTGGACGTCGTCGTTGTCCCTCCCCAGACGCCGTTGGCGTCGGCCGAGACACGATTGGCCAAACGCGCCATCGCGCCGGAAGGCTCACTGCTGGCACAAACCGCCAAGCAGGGGGCGGATTTGGGGGTGCCGGTGCGTCCGCTGCGCCGGGCAGCCCACGCCGAGGCATCAGGCGTCCTGGCGGTGGCCGAGGCGCGCTCGACAGTGGAGCTGATTCTCCTCGATTGGCGAGGGGCTCTTTCTGCCGGACGGATCTATGGCAGCCCCAACAAGGCCATCTTGCAGGAGGCTCGTTGTCACGTCGCCGTCTTGCGCGAGCGCCACCTGAGCGAGGTGCACCGGGTGCTGGTGCCAGCGGGCGGCGGCCCTCACGCCCGCCTTGGGCTGCGGCTGGCCGCCCAGATCGCGCGCAGCGATGAGGCCGAATTGACCATTCTCCGCATCGCCTATCCATCCGAGGAACTGGACGTGGAGGCTGAGATGCGGGGGCTACGTCATCTGGCGGAGGAAGTCCTCGGCCCAGACCCGCGAGTGCAAACCAGGGTGGCGGTACACGAGGCCATCGTGGAAGGTATCCTTAAGGAGGCACGAGAGGGTGAGTACGACCTACTGGTCATCGGCGCTTCCAACGAGTGGGGTGTCAAGAGCCTTCTCGTCGGCGCCGTCCCCGACGCCATAGCCGACCGGGCTCCCTGCTCGGTGTTGATGGTGCGTCGCTACGAGCTCACTGGTATCTCCGCCATCCGTCGGGTGGTGGGGAGCATAAAAGGGTGGTGAAAATGGCCTCAGAAGCTAAAGGAAAGCAACTGGTTCGCACCTTGGGTTTGACTCAGATTCTGATGCTGGGCATCGGCGGCACGATGGGCGCCGGCGTGTTCGTGCTCACCGGCCACGCAGCGGGGATGGTCGGTCCGGCTGTGATCCTGGTCTTCCTGCTGGCCGGGCTGCAGTCCTTGCCCAATTCCCTGTCCTACGCCGAGCTGGCCTCCAGCTTCCCTATCGCCGGCGGCGGCTATGCCTACATCAGCAAGGCGACGAGGGGGCTGCTGCCTTACAGCGTGGGATGGGTGAGTTGGTTCAGCAGCATGGTCTACGCTGCCCTGTCAGCGGTGGGCGCCGCCTATTCCCTGAAGATCTTTCTGCCCGTCTTGCCCGTTGCTCCGACAGCCGTGGTCTTCATCGCCGTCTTCGTCCTCATCAGCCTGCGGGGCAGCCAGGAGGCCGGTCGCACCCAGGTCATGCTGGCCGGCACCCTGCTGACATCGCTGGCCGCCTTTGTGATCCTGGGGCTGGTCCTGCCCGGCGGCTTCTCCTGGACCAGGTTCTATGGTGATGGCGGCTTCTTCATCCACGAGGGGATGCTCAACAACATGGCCAGGATCTTCCAGACCGTCACGCTGGTCAACGTCCTGTTCGTGGGCTACGAGGTGATCGCCACCACCGCCGAGGAGGCCAAGAACCCAGGCCGCAACATCCCTATCGCTGTGGTGGGCGCGATCTTTATCTGTGCCGCCGTCTATTGCACCGTCGCCTTCGTCGCTCTGGGCACCGTCTCGGCTGCAGAGTTGGGAGCCTCCTCCACTCCGCTGTCCGACGCTGCCTCTCATTTCCTGGGCGGCTGGGGTGCGCCGCTGCTGGGCTTGGCTGGGATTATCGCTACCGTCACCTCGCTGAACACGGCGCTGCTCAGCTCGGCGCGGGTGGCCCTGGCCCTGAGTCGCGACGGCTACCTGCCACCTTTGCTCTCGCGCGTCCATCCTCGCTTCAAAACACCCTTGCCCGCTATTCTGGTTAGTGGGGCGCTCATTGCCCTGGCCGCCGTCTCAGGCGACGAGGTGTTCCTGAGTTACGTCTCTAACTTCG
>CAZQDO010000278.1:0-7940 GCA_964592085.1 uncultured Anaerolineae bacterium
CCCCCATTGTCGCCGCCGCCATTGCTTGTGCCACCACTGCCTTCATTCCCACCGTTGCCGCCTAGAGCGGTATTGTTGAGAAGGGTTACTCCTTGCAGGGTCAAGTTCCCCTCGTTGAAGACCGCCCCTCCCATGCCGGCGCCACCCCCGCCTCCGCCACTCCAACTACCACCAGCATCCCCATCCTCGCCTGCAGCAGATCCATTGCTCAATGTCAGGTCTTTGAGGGTCAGGTCACCGCTTGAATCGACGTAGAAGAAGCGGAAATCCGTACCGCCGGTGCGGGTGAAGACGGCCCCGTTGCCGTTGATGGTGATCTTACTGGTGATGGGTGCGATGGCGTTGCCCCCATGCCGGTTTACGACCGCGCTGGAAAAAGCGTAGGTACAACCCGCCGGCAGGTCGATGACATCATCCAGCCCATTGTCGTTTTTGGCCTGGATGTAAGCGGCCAACTGGTCGGGGTCACAGCCCGTCAAAGCTTCATCCAGGTAGATGGTTCCCACCCCTTCGGCATCCAGGAGCCGGGCATTTGTGGGGCTGGAAAGCGTGACCGTGAAAGTCTCATTCGGCTCAAATGTCGTGTCGCCGTTGACCTGGACGTTGATGGTTTGCGTGACCACACCGGGGTTGAAGGTCAGGGTACCACTGCCGGCCACGTAATCGTTATCCGCGGTGGTGGCGGTGCCATCGCTGGTGGCCCAGGCCACAGTGCTGGTGCCAGAGATGTCCCCGGTGCGGGTGACGACGAAGGTCAGATTGGCTGAACCGCTCTCCCCTTCGGCCATGGCCGCGTCGCTGATGGTCAATTTCGGGTAGGTACTGATCCCCAGCCAGGTCAGGGCCCGATCCAGCACCACGTTGCGGTCGTCCTGGGTGTTGATGCTTTCGAACCCAAAGCCAAAGAAGATGGATTTGGAATCGCCCACCTCGGCGCGGGTGGCGGCCGCCCGGGTATCATCGTACATGAAGACCGCGGTTGAACTTGCAGTGGGCGTGATCACATCGGGGTCGGTCTGGTTATCGGCCCCATCGCCGCCCGACAGGTTGAGGCTCAGGCCATCGCCCACCGGGTCTCCGCTGACGCCGGTCAGGCTGGTATCCGAGGCATTCCCGCTGACATACGTCACCTGCAGCATATTTTTCAGCAGCGGCAGCCGGTCGTCAGACCCATTCATATGTTCGGCAATATCCTGGCCGGTGATGAGTAAGTTGCCGCCCTGGCCCAGATAGTGCGGCAGAGCGGCTGCCCCCCTGGCGCTATTATGGGTGTAGGATTCCCGATCGGGCGCGGCCCAAATAACCGCCCCACCGACATATTGATCTAAAAAGGATTTGTCTGGCGGGCCGCCGCGTAGATCGGTCTGCCAGAGATCGTAGCTGACGCCTAAGGCCGTCAGGGTTGGGGTGTAGTACGCGGCAAAAGCCGCGGTGTCATCAAAATCGTCCAGCACCAGCAGGACGTCGCCCGTCTTGGGGATGGCGACGGTGGTGAACTGGTCGCCGTTATCCCTGGTCCAGGTGTTGCCCAAGCCATCGGTGGCGACATAGTCCACCTGGTAGTCTCTAGGGGTAAGTTCCGTGGTCCAGGTGTTGCCATAATAAGCGTCTCCGAGCCAACTGTCGGTGTGCATACCATCGTCATACAGGTCTACGGTCGCAATCACATTTTCGTCAGGGCTTTCGAGGACGGCCTGGACGGAAGTTATCCCGGCCGGGTCTAACACGACCCACGGTTTGAAAGCCACCGGCTGGCCAGCCAGGACGTAACCGGGGGTACTGATCTCGTTATCCCGCGCCCATTTGGTGAACCGCCATTGGGGCCCGGCTGGCACAAAAGAAGGTTGCGGGACGAGGTTATCCTGGATGGCAAAGTCCAGGGTTTCGTGCCGGGTGGTGCCGTTGGCGGTGATCGCCAGATCGACGCGAATAACATGGTTGTGGGGGCAATCGTTCTTCAGGTTGAAGCCGAAATCCTGGCTCCCGCTGGTGGCGGTGGCCCCAGAGGCGATATCCCCAAACCCCCGTTCGGTGGAGTCATACCAGCTTAGGCAGTAATCATCGACCGCCATTTGGGCCGTCACCCCGCTGGCCGTCGCAGTGCCGATGTTTTCCAGGGTCAGGCTAAAACGCACGTTCTGCCCCGTGTTGAGGCTGCCACTATTGATGGTGTAATCATCATACACCACGTAGGGGCCATCCTGGGTGGTGAAGCTGGCGATATCATCGTTCAGGCCCGATTTTCCATTGTTATCGGCGGCCCGCAGGTCGACATTGTAGGCCCGCTTGACCCCGTCAGTGGTCCAGGTAGCCCCATAGACTCCGTCCCCCGCGGCGCCATCGCCGTGGGCCCCATCATCCTGGAGGCTGAGGGCAGCGTAAACGGTGTGATCGCCGTCTTCAATGCTGGCAGTCGCCGAAAAAACACCATTCGGGTCACGGACTTCGGCGGTGATGGTCACCACCGCGCCCGGCGCCACATAACCTGGCGTGGCCTCGACAATCTCCACAAAAGGCGGTAGGTTGGGCAGGGTATCGGTGTACAACCCGGTGGCCCACAGATCGTGTTGGAGGGCGGCCCATTCCTGATCGGCCGCATTCCCCGCCAGATCCCAAACCGCGATCTGGTAACTATTAATGAGCTGAAGAATTTCGATATCGTTATCGTTGTCAATATCGACCAGGGTAGTGCTGGGCCTGGTATCGGTGGTTGGCAGATTTCGGGGCCAGCCTGCGAGGGCCGTGCCATCGTGGTGCCAGGCATACAGGCTGTCTTTATCGCTATCGCCGTGGGGCCCCAGGACGACTTCGATATCACCGTCCCCATCCAGATCGCCCAGTAAAGGTGAAGAATGGATCGTGCTGGCGATCTCCGTGCTGACAGGCCAGCCGGAGAGGGTTGTGCCATCATACTCCCAGGCATAGACCTTGCCCGAACCGCCACCGATCACAATTTCCAGGTTCCCATCGCCGGCGATATTCCCCAATGCAACCGAGGACGCTCCTTCCGCGCCCTGGCTTTGGGGCCAGCCGCTGGCCGCTGAGCCATCATGGTGCCAGACATAGACCTGGCCTGAGCCTGACAGGACGACCTCCAAATCGCCATCCCGGTCGATATCACCCAGGGCCGGGGAGTTACGGATGGTGGTTCCGGTGGATAGGGGCCAGCCGCCCAAAGGGGTACCATCATGCTGCCAGACATACACGCCGCCACTCTTGCCGCCGATGACGACTTCAAGGTCGCCATCGCCGTCCAGGTCGCCCAGGGCCGGGGAGGCATCAAAACCACCCGAAACGGTCTGGGGCCAACCACTCACCGCGCTGCCATCGTAGTGCCAGGCGGACAGGGTGCCGTCAGAGCCGGCTACCAGCACTTCTGGTCGCCCGTCCCCATCCAGATCGCCCACAGTCGGCTGCTGAGCGCCCACGTAAGTGCTTGCTTCCTGGGGCCAGCCGCTCAACACGTCCCCAGTACGGTCCCAAACCCAAACGTTGTTGCTGCTGGTACCGACGATGATTTCCAGCCCGCCATCGCCATTCAGGTCGGCTGAGATGGGCAACGACATGTGAGAATCGCTAATGCGTCGCGGCCAGAGGGAGGAGGGATTGCCAGCGGCATCCCAGACATAAACAGCAGATCCCCAATTGCCCCTATTCTTACCAACTGCGACGATTTCATAGCTGTTGTCGCCATCCAAATCGGCGGCTAAAGCTCCAAAGAAGTCTCCACTCCGTTGAGGGGCGTCGTAGATCTGGGGCCAGCCGCTTTGCATGAGAGGATCAACGTAGACCAGGACCGCGTGGGTGTGGGTGTCCCCACCCCCGGTGACCGTCAGGCGCAGGGTATAGGTGTCCGCCCCACCCATCTGGGTCGGGTCGAGGGTCGCCAGGGGGCCATCCAGCACTTCAGCCGCGCCGCCGCCGGAGAGCGTCACCCCGGTGCTGCTCCAGGTGGTGGGGCTGTCGCCAACCCCATATTCGAGAACATAGTTTTGAAAACCGGTGATCGCGGCGCTGCCGGTGACGGTGATCAGGTCGGAACCCACCAACCAGTCATCTTTAGGGCTGCTGATGTGGCCGTTCTGGACGTACACCGTAACCTGATCCAGGTTGGAACGCCCATCGTTGGTCTCGGCCCGCAGGCGCAGGGCATAGGTCCCGTTCAAGGCGCGGGTATCCCAGGTCGCCAGGATGCCTTCCACGATCGAGCTGCTCCCAGAGGTGATCTGGGTCCAGGAGGAGGGATTGCTGCCACTGCCGTATTCCAGGGTATAAGTGCTCAAATCGGCATCACTGGCGGTTCCCAAAACGGTAAGAGTGCCGCGGACCTCCTCGTGGGCGAACGGGGAAAGGATACTCACCTGGGGCGCTTCCGGGTCGATGACCTGCAAGGTCGGGTCCCCCGTCAGAGTATGATAGGAGCCCCGTATATTCCAGGTGTTCAAATAATCGAGATATGCCTGTCCGTAGGCTTGCCCCGCCCCCAGGCCGTTGTAGAAATTCTTGCGATTGCCCGTCCACTTGGTCGCAGTGGCGCCTATGGAACCCAAGCCATAACCATCTGAAAAGACATACCAACTACCCATCGCGTTATTAGACGTGTAACGGGCGTTGCTGCAAGCATCCAGGTAGTAAAAGGCAGAGTAGGGCGGGTCGTCCTTCAGATCGAGGGAGCTAAGCGCCTCATAGTAAAAACCGCTGAAGGTTGGAGCGGAGTGCACCAACACATATACAAAGCGGTGGGGTTCTTTGATGCGGGTGTGGTAATCAGTTGCACTGCCGACCGGGTAATTGACCAGGCTGTAATTCTCGCCGGCCACGCGCCCAACACCCTGGTGATCGGCGCCGGGGTAGGCGTCTTGATAGCCCAAGACCCGTTCGGGGATCGCCAGCGTGCCGGTGCGGTAGGCATGGTTGCGGGCGAAATAATTGTTCACCAGGGTGGCGTCATCGCCATCCAGGGGGGAAACATACATTCGGCCGATATAGATTTCGCCGCGAGTCTGATTACCGTGGCTGTTATCATCCCAGATTCCATCGGCATCCGAATCAATCCAGACACCATCCAGGTCCATAAAGAAGGCGTCCATGGGATGGTTGCTCGTACTCGAAGGGGAATACTCATACCATGCCAGGGGCAGGTCGCCGATCATCACCGCGCCAACCAGGTTTTGATTGGTGACGTAATAATATTCGTTGATCAACCAGTTGCGCAGGTCTACATCGGTCCCGCCGGAGACCTGATACACGCTGGCGTTGAAGCCCTCGTTGGCCAGGTCGTTCAGATAGGTCGTGAGAGCGGCCTGGATGCCGGGGTAGAGGGCGGCCTCGACGATGACCCGGAATTCCGAATTGGACTGTGTAGCTCCCGCGATGCTTCGGCTGGCGCGACGGTCAACCTGCTGCATCTTGAGGGGGCCACTCACCGGGTGGCTGGCACGCCAATCTTCGCAGGTGTCTGGCGGTGGCTCATCGGGACACAAGGGGATTTCGAGTTCAGCGAGGTCAATCTCGTTGAGGTCAACATCCGTCACATCGAAGGCTCCTTCAGCCTGTATACCGGCCCCTTCGGCGCGTTCCTGTAGAGCACGTGCCACCTGTTCCCGGAACCAGGCGTCGCTATCCCAACCCGGGCGCTCCCAGTAGGGGACGTAGGCCTCATCGTCTTGATCGCTATCCTTTGGTTCTTCTGGCTGCGAATCGCTAGAAACAGCCCTAAAGTGTGGAAGACTTAATGGTTCAGCACCAGTCCCCTCGCTCGTCGGATCATCCGGTGGTGGTTCGCTGTCGGTGGCATAAGGGATGGGATCGGCCTGGGCCTGGGGCCGGGCGTGCGCCGCCAGAGGCATCAGCAGGAGCGCCACTGCCAGCGGTATAAAGAGCAGCCGTCGGTGTTTGCGTAGTGGGCTAATCATTGGTCTTGTGTCCTTTCTCTTCGAGTTTGCTTGGTTGGGTTCGCCATGCTTTGCCCTGGCGCCTGATCCTGCAGGAAGGCCACCAGGCTCTCCAGATCGGCGAAGTAGCGTTGCTCTTTGCTGGCCACGCTCTGCAGCATAACCTGGCAGACCGGCACGCCGTCCCGTTCTTCCCAGCGCAGGCGCATCAGGTAGGACTCGTAGCGCACGGGTGGCTCAGGCTGCGGGCCGTGGGTGGCAATGTGGGCGAATTGTTCCGACATAGTGTCCCTCTACTCAGAAGCTTGCCCTGTCATTGTGAGCTCCGCAAGGGCAAAGCAATCCCCACCTCGCAAATTGGGGATTGCCCTTCGGTTGGGCTCAGGACAGGCTTCAGGCATACACGCCGTGCCTTCGCAATGACAGGATGGACGGCATTTCAATTGCGCTATCCCTGTTTCTGTGGTACAATTATCAGTAGTTGAGAAAACTTGCTGGAGTGCGGACGCAAGTCCGCCTTTACGAGCATGAAGCAGACTTGCGTCTGCACTCCGCTCCCAAATTCTCCAGTACTGATTATAGCAGACAAGCGTGAACGTAGCGTGAACACTCGTAAAAAACCCCAAGTGTTTCCGAAACCCTTGGGGTCTCCCGGTGGGAGGTAATGCCTCACCTCAGACTCTCTCTCCTTGGCTCTTTCCGGGTCACTCTGGACGAAGTCCCACTCATCCGCTTCCGGGCCGACAGCGCGCGGGCTCTGCTGGCCTACCTGGCCGTGAACGCCGGCACTCCCTTCCGCCGCGAGGCCCTGGCTGGACTGCTGTGGCCCGATCTGCCGGAGCGGACGGCCCGCCAGAACCTCCGCCAGATATTGTACCGGTTGCGCACCGCCATCGGCGACCAGCAGGCCGATCCCCCCTTTCTGCACGCCACCCCCAAGACCGTGCAATTCAACCCCGCCAGCGATCACTGGCTGGACGTGGCGGCCTTCACCACCCTGCTGGACGACTGCGAGGCGCACGCGCACCCCCACCGCCGCCTCGACGCCTGCCCGTTCTGCGTGGCCCGCCTGGGAGAGGCGGTCGAGCTGTACCGGGGCGACTTGCTGGCCGGCTTCACCCTGCCGGATAGCGACCTCTTCGAGCAGTGGCGCGTGGTCAAGCAGGAGGAGCTCCACCGCCGCGCCCTCGACGCCCTGACCCACCTGGCGACCTACCACGAGCGACGCCGCGAGTACCAGCAGGCCAGCCACTACCTGCGGCGCCAGATCGAGCTGGAGCCGTGGCGCGAGGAAGCGCACTGCGGGCTGATGCGCGCCCTGGCCCTGAGCGGGCAGCGCAGTGCGGCCCTGGCCCAGTACGAAGCCTGCTGCCAGGTACTGGTCGAGGAGTTGGGGATAGAGCCGTCCACGGAGACGACGGCCCTCTACCAGCGCATCCAGGCGGGGGAGCTCCGGCCGGAGCTGATCGAAGCGCAGAATCCCTACAAGGGGCTGAATGCCTTCACCGCAGCCGATGCCGCCGACTTCTTCGGGCGAGAGACCTTCACCGAGAGGCTGGCCAAGGCCGTGCAGCGGCAGCCGCTGGTAGTGGTCGTCGGCCCGTCGGGCAGCGGCAAGTCGTCGGTGGTGCAGGCGGGGCTGGTGGCAGCCCTCCCCCCCCACTCCGGCCTGACGGCCACCCCTCCTCCCTCTTCCAGCCTTGGGAGGGGGGAGAGGGCCGAGGCGTGGCTCACCGCCAGCTTCCGCCCTGGCAGCCGGCCTTTCCACCACCTGGCGGAGGCGCTGGTTCTCCTCACGGAGCCCCGGTTAAGGACAGACACACCAGCGCTAGAGGCCCAGGCGCGTTCCGTGGCTCAGCAGCTCCACGACGGCGAGCTGCAGTTGACCGACCTCGTTGACCGCGTCCTGCATCAGGCGCAGCAACGCCACCCCAACACCCTTAAGATGCTGCTGATCATTGACCAGCTTGAAGAACTCTACACCCTCTGCCCCGATAGAGACACGCGCTGCGCCTTCCTCGACCTCCTCCTCCAGCCCCTCACCCC
>CAZQDO010000279.1:0-357 GCA_964592085.1 uncultured Anaerolineae bacterium
TGTCCGCGCCCCACGGCAGGTAGACGCTATCCCCCGTGGGCCCTTGAACCTCGCCGGAGAAAAGGTGGCCGGCCATCAGGTCGAAATCCAGGGTGGTGTTGCTATTGAAAGGCCCTTCTTCGTAGACGACCATCCGCGCCAGTCGGGTCTCCACCAGCGGCTCAATGTAGAAGCGCAGCCAGGTCGGGCCGGTGACCTCGACACTGTAGAAGCCGTTGCCGTCGGTCGTGTCCTCGTCCCACTCGTACTCGCTGCTCACGCCCACCTCGACATCGGGGACGGGGAGACCGTCGGGGTCACGGATGGTGCCGGAGACGGTGAAGGTGGCGGTATTGGATATTGGGGATTGGGTATTTG
>CAZQDO010000279.1:367-7914 GCA_964592085.1 uncultured Anaerolineae bacterium
GGCGGGTTGAATATACCGGGACTGTTTTAGCCTTACGTACTGCGTATTACGTATGGCGTGTCAGGTGTTACAGCAAGCGTCGTCGGACTGGGCCCGGTGAGCAGGACAGCCAGGAGGCAAAGAACCAGTGTAATGACAGTGATTCGTTTCATGTTTCCCTTCCTCACGTTTCACGCTTTACGCTTTACGGCCTCAATACGGCAGTGCCTTCATAAAGGCGATCAAATCCGCGATCTCATCTGGCGTGAGGTGCGATGTGACCCCGTGCTGGTCGGACGGGTTCGTCGTCACCAACACGTCGTACAGGGTCGGCGCCGAACCATCGTGCAGGTACGGGGCAGTGTGGATCAGACCGCGGAGGGTGGGGGTATCTAGCTCAGGGCCGGCCAGCTCGTTTGGCCCGTCCGCCGTGCCGACGTCGTGCTTCTGTCGGTCGGTGTAGAAGGGCGCCGGGTGACAGACAGCGCACTGGGTGGCCGGCGACTCGAACACCAGCAGGCCACGTTCCACCTCCGGCGGAATCGGGCCGCCCGGTGGGATGTCCGGATTACGCGGCATAGGGATCGAGTCCACAAAAGTGGCCAAGGCATCCAGCTCCAGCGACTGCCCCACGTTGAACATTCCCCGGCCAGGATACGGATCGCCGTCGGTGATCAGACCGGTGCCGGCCTGGAGACCGCGAATGAAGTGCTCCTGATCCTGGGTCTCGTCCATGTCGGCCTGCCAGTTGATGGGGTAGGTCTGGATCACCCCCAGGAGGCTGGTGGTGTTGCGCGGCCCGAGACCAGGAAAGTTCCACGTGCGGCCATCTATCTCGCCATCGAAGTGGCAGGAGGCGCAACTGATCCACTGGTCGCGGGTCAGGGTAGATCGAGCAGAAGAGTGGAACAACTTCTTGCCCTGCAAGTAGATGGGAGGCAGGTAGAGGTTGGTAGGAGTGAGAACTTCCGTCACCTCGGCCGTCGCCGTGTCAATGACGGAGACCGTGCCGTCGAGGGTGTTGTTGACGTAGGCCGTCGCGCCGTCTGGCGAGAGAACGATGCCCCGGGGGTTGGCGCCAACGACGACGTGAGCCACCCCAATGCGCAGTACAGTGTCAATGACAGAGATGTCATTGCTGCCGGAGTTCAGCACCCACAGCTCCGAGCCGTCGGGGGTGAAGGCGGCGTCAAAGGGCATGTTGACGGGGACGTCCACCGTGTCCAGGCTGATGAGCTGCGAGGGAAGGTGCTGGTTGGTCGCCAGGTCAACCACCGACACCACGGGGAAGATGCTGGTGTCGAAGAGGGGGGCGGGATTGGACGAGTTGGACTTGATGTGAGGCAGGTAGGCTCGGGCCCCTGTTGGGTCCAGGACGATGCTCTGGGCCAGGTTGCTCGAAGAGCCGGTGGAGATCACCGGGCAGGCCGGCCCCCAGCGTATCGCCACCAGCATGATGTCCACGATATCCGTGTCGCAGTTTCCATCAACGTCGTAGAGGGGATCATAGCACCCGTCGCCACATTGGCAGCCCCACTTGCTGGCTACCTGCATGATTTCGAGCACAGTCACCTGCCCACTGGCGTCGAAGTCCAGCGGGCCGCAGTAGGGCACGGCCCACGGCAGGCCGGTCACGTCTATCACACTCACCAGGCCGGTCAGGAGGTGAGTGACGTAGAGCCTATCGGCAGTAATGGCTAGGCCGGCCGGGCGGTCGCGCACCGGGATAGTGGCCACGACCTGGAGGGTGGCCGTCTCAATGACCGAGATGCTGTCCGACCCGGAGTTGGCGACAAAAGCGAAATCGCCGGCTGGTGCCACGACGACGCCATAAGGCTGATGCTCGACCTCAATGGTAGCAGCGATGGTCAGCTCGCCCAGGTCTATCACCGACACCGTATCGGAGCCCCGGTTGGCGACGTAGGCCCGCGTGTTGCCCTCCAGGGCCACCATCCGGGGATCGTCGCCGACGGGCAGCTCGGCCAGCTTCTCCCCGGCCAGCGGATCCATCACCGACACACTGTTGGAATCGGGATTGACCGCCAACAACCGACTCCCGTCCTCGGTGATGGCGAGGGCGGAGCTGGACTGCTTCACAAACTGGTAGGTCTTCAGGCTGGCCTGACGCGGCGCACTGACCAGGAACGTCAGAATGATGGCCAGGGGCACGATGTGCAACCAGACCCGCCGCGGGCGTTCCCACGCTCTCCTCCACCGCGTTGGCCAGGCAACCAGGGTACGAGGTGCGTTATCATCCATCATGGACATTCCCTCCTCACTGTTAAGGCAACCCTTGCGAATGTTTGGAAGTAACTTGCAAGCCGAAAGCACCTTCATAAACTGAAGGCTATTCCATCGACAGGTCTACACGCAGCCTTCGCAAGGGTAATAATGATGAAAGCCCGGCAGGAACAAAAGCGTGCTGCCACAGCGATTTGCTCGGACAGCACGCTTCGTTTGCTTCGTCTTCGGTAACCCGGCTGTCCTATCAGTAGTCGGTAATCAGTGGTCAGTTATCAATGGTCAGATCGCCGTTTACTGATCACTGATGACTGGTCACTGATAACTGGTCAGTTCACTGACATAAACCCGTGGCTTTGCGTCCCCACCTTTCGATGAGTTTGCCTTTGTCGGTAGAAGCTAAGTTGATGTTATTGTGAGCGGCGCTTGCAGATTTGCCAAAGAAGAGCCGCACGGTGAAACGGGCCGTAGCGCTCCTATTCTCGCATAGGATACCATAAAAGTGGGCGGTTGTCAAGGATTTTCCAGTCTTGCGTTAACTCAGGCTTGGGGGGTGAAATGTGAGCAGGGGGGGCTCGGTACCCAACCTGTATGTGCGCCCGTGACGTATCTAAAATACATCAAATGCTCATCGAAGGATCCTGACCACGCCGCTGTTGCCATCCACCTGGATGGTCTGCCCGGTCTGGATGATCCTGGTGGCCGGCCCCACGTTGACCACCGCCGGAATGCCGTACTCGCGGGCCACGATGCTACCGTGGCTGAGGAGTCCGCCCTGATCCATCACGATGGCAGCGGCGGGGAGGAAATAGGGCGTCCAGCCCGGATCGGTGAAAGGCGCTACCAGGATCTCTCCGGGCAGCACCTGTTCGTTGGCGCTCACCGCGAGAATCACCCTGGCCGGCCCAGTCACCACGCCGGGACTCACGGCCAAGCCGGCCAACATCTCCGCCGACTCCTCTACTACGTCTGGAACGAAGTTGTCCGGGTCGAACCTGCCCACGACCACCTTGGGCGGCGTGATGGCCAGGTTCCTTTCGTGCTCGGCTCGGCGCGCGGCGATGACTTCTCTGACCTTGAAGCCCGCCTCGCCCCGCCTGACAAGGTCAATCTCCTCCAGGCTCAAGAAGAAGATGTCGTCCCGGCTTTCCAGAATACGCCGGGCTACAAGCCTTTCGCCAAGCTCAAGGAGTACGAAACGCACCACTGCCCAACACCGAACGGCCATGCTCTTCAGGTTCTCGCGAACCACGCTCCCGTGCTGGGCCTGTTCGAGGTAGAAGTTGAAGATCGTGCGCTTGATCGGGTTTCGCAGCCGCCGGCGGCACTGTTGCGCCAGCTCGTCCCGCTCCTCGGCGCGCCGTCGGTGGTTTTCCACCGGGTCGGTTTCGCCAAAGCAGCTCAGGTACCCGCGCACCATGTCCAGGATGTAATCCGGGCTCTCGGCCCAGCGGGCGTTATACAATTCGAGCTCGCCGCGGGTGTGGTGGCCATGCTCCGCAGCGAACGTATCCCAGCTTGAGAGAAACCCGTCGCCGCCCTGCACCTCCGCGATTCTCTGTCGGGTTGTCTCCCAGCCATCGCCGGAGAGGATAACCTCTTCAACAGTCGCATGTTCGTGCGCTTTGGCCGCCAGTAGCCACAGCTTGAGGCCGGCCTCGGCGCTGTCCATGCCGCCCATGCCCGCCAGGAGGCGGTTGGCGAACGTCCCCTCTGAATCGCCGAGCCACTTCTTGCAAGTTTTGTCCAGCTTCGTGAAGTAGAACATGCCCAACGCGGCGAAGGCAATGGCCTCGACGCTACCCAACAGGCCCTCTACGACATTCAGAAGATGCGCTGACAGTTCGTCTTCGGACAGGGAGCGCAGGTCTACCTTTTGCAGCTCATCCGTCTTCTTCCTCATTTCGGCGATGAATCTCTCGCCCTTTTTGGGCGAATGGGAGAGAACTCGAAAGACAAAGCCCGGCATCTTGAATAGCATCCTGGCTAAGCTGAAGTTGAGGTTGGGAATGCTCTCCTCGGCGATCTCGAGCTGGCCCAGGTCCCCCATGTCTCCCTGCTCACCGCCAAACACCCGCGTCATGTCCATGTTCCTCAGGCCGGGGAAGCGGCGGATGGCCCCAGCCAGGGTGTTGAGGTTGAAGTACGCCCTGCCTGCGATCTGGCCAATCAGTGGATGATCGCCGAACTCCAGGCCGATCCACCCAAAGACCGAGTTGAAGATGGCCATGACCAACCTGTTCGCCATAGACCAGCTCATGGGCGTAACTACGCCGGGCAGCACCTCGCCGGTGTTGGCGTTTGTCCAAACCTGTTGATCCTCCCATGACCTGGCCGGCGGCAGCGTGGTGATGGGCCGGGACTGGAGGAAGAAGATTTTGGCCCCCTTCACCGCCCACTCCATGTCCTGAGGCGAGACGAGGGCGAGCTCGGCCTTTTTCGCCAACGCGCCCAGCCGCCGGGCGATGGTCTCATTGATGCAGGGCGTATTGGCCTGGTCAGAAGCAACGGCTTGTTCGACCACGCCGCCGGCCTCATCAAGGACGCTTTGGATGGCCTTCTTTGATACGGAGTGGGAGAGCACGCGGAGGTCTCTTTTGGAGAGCAGGAACCGGTCGGGCGTCACCTTGCCCGAGACCAGGGCCTCTCCCATCCCGAAGCAGGCCTCGATGATCAGCCGGTCGGATCTGCCCGTGACCGGATCGGCGGTGAAGAGCACGCCCGATGCTTCAGCCGGGACGAGGCCCTGGACGATGACGGCCATGTCCACGCTGAGGTGATCGAACCCATTTCGCTCCCGGTAGTCATACGCCCGCTCCGTCCACAGCGAGGCCCAGCATTTCTTGATAGCCTCAAGACACGCAAGCAGGTCGGCTATGCCCAGATAGGTGTCGTATTGCCCGGCAAAGGAATGTCCGGGCAAGTCCTCCACCGTAGCCGAGGATCGGACTGCGACGCGGTTGGCCCTGAGCGCCCGGTAGTGGTTCTCTATCTCATAGCGGAGAACTTCCGCTAAAGGCGCCTCGATGATGGCCTGGCGGATACCTGCCAGGAGCGGGCCTCGGGTCGTTGGCGAGGCCGTGCCGAGTTCATCCACGATTGATTTGATGCAGGTGATGAGATTGTTCTCCTCCAGATGCTCCCGGAAGGCAGTGCCCAGCACGCAGAATCCGGGCGGAACCGGCAGGCCGATTTGGTTCATGCGGACAAGACTCATGGCTTTGGACCCGACCGCCATCCTGTCAATATTGTGAGTGGCATCCAGGGGAACGACTTTGGTCTGGCTCATAACATCTTTTCTCCGGGGGTGAATTCTCCACTCCACATTATATCACACAACGGAGCTCCGGTGGGTGAAGGAGGCGTGAAAAAAGGAGTGTAGGCATTCCGTAGGGCAACCGTAGGGTAAACGTCTAGCAAGAAAAACCAAAAAGTGGTATCATATAATCAGGCATGGCTCATCAAAGGCGATGAGCATCTGTGCAGTGGTGCACGGGCTGAGAATGGGCCATGCCGGCTACAAATTTCTTCTCCTCCTTTTGATTGAGGGCCAGGGATCACTATTCCTGGCCCTCTTGACTTTTGGACTGGACCCAGAAACCAGGTTTTTGAACCCGTTGTTTTCCAAATGTCCACAACTGCGCACATTCTTGATGCCTCGGCAAGCATTTTTGAGCGAAAAACCTGGTTTCTATCACTTTGTGCTGATTGTGCGTCGGAGATCCCTCGCGCCCGCCTCAAGATATGGGTAGGCAAACCAAACCGTCCCGAGGCCGAAGAGGCTGCCCGTGATGGTGCGCAGTTGCCAGGTGCTCTCGTAGAATCTCAGGAATTGGGCTAGACCGTCAATCGTCCAGGGAGCGAGGAGAGCGAGATAGAGGACAAGGGGGAGAGGCATGAGGCGATGGCGCACCAGCCCGAAGGCCATCCCCGCCAGCAACATGGAACCATACATGGCCGTATCGCGTTGGCAGTAGGCCACCTTGTAGGCGAGGGTCGCATTGCCGATGAACACCCTGGCCAGGGAATTATCAGCCAGTATTTCCGGCCCCAACAGTTCTTGCAGGGTCTCGAGAGAATAGGCCAGCCGGGGGCCGAAGAGGAAGAAGGAGCGCTGGGGCAACTGGTGGCACTGCGATCCGTAAAATGTGTAGATCATCCTGGCCGGCCAGTCGTATCCCAGGCCCATCAACATTGGCGCCAACACAGGTAAGCCAGCGTAGACGGCTATCACCAGGTTGACCAGAAGCAGCCAGTGTTTAGCCAGCCAGAATACCAGTTTATCGAGAAATGCCGTTATCCTCTCCCCACGCTCCAGGTTGTCCCCCGCCATGCCTGACCCCTTGATTTGGTTCAGCCCACTGATGTGCCAACGACATGGGCCGAACTATACCACGAAATCCCTCGCGAGTCAACTTGCTTTGTCTCCGAATTGCAAGATGCGATAGGCATCCTTTTTCAGCCGTACTGCCTCGGGGCTTCACCGTCGGCTCTTTGCTTTTTGTCCGCCGGTAGGCTATAATGTAGGTAGGTCACGTAGACGACACTGAAGGGGGCAGCGATTTGCGCATCCTGATGATCTCCAAGGCCTGCATCGTTGGGGCCTATCAGAAAAAACTGGAGGAACTCGCCAGGTTCCCCGGTGTGGAGCTCACCGTCGTCGTGCCGTACTACTGGCGCGACGAGCGAGGCGTGATGCGGCTGGAGCGGGAGCACACCCAGGGGTACAGTCTGGAGGTGGAGAGGATGGCTCTCAACGGCCACTTCCATCTGCACTTCTATCCAGGCCTGGCCAAACACTTCAAGAGAATCAAGCCCCACATCGTCCACATTGACGAGGAGCCCTACAACGTGGCTACCTGGCAAGCTATGCGCCTGGCCAGGAAGCACGGAGCCAAAGCCGTCTTCTTCACCTGGCAAAACATCCACCGCCGCTATCCGCCTCCCTTCAGCCTCATGGAGAGCTACAACCTGCGAAACGCCGATTATGCTATCGCCGGGAACTCCGCGGCAGTGGGAGTGCTGCAAGCAAAGGGGTATCAAGGGCCTGCCAGTGTGATTCCGCAGTTTGGAGTAGATCCTGAGATATATCGGGCTTCACGTTTCACGTTTCACGTTTCACACTCTGAAGTGGAGAGCCTACAACCTACAGCCTACAACCTACAGCCTTTCACCATCGGTTATGTGGGGAGATTGGTGGAGGAGAAGGGGGGTCACATTTTGCTGCGGGCAGTGGCAGGCTTGGGCGGCGACTGGCGGCTGCGCATCCTGGGGAGTGGGCCGCAGAGGGACCACCTGGAAGGGCTGGCCACAGAGCTGGGCATAGC
>CAZQDO010000280.1:0-7908 GCA_964592085.1 uncultured Anaerolineae bacterium
CCAACCGTCCGGACGTACTGAGGAGAGGTGTTAGAATTAGAAAAGGCCCCCCCCAGACCACCACAGGGGTCTGAAGGACTCTGTTGAAAAACGTCGGGGCGAGGGATGAATCCCCACTCGGGAGCGCCGGAGTCCCGAACTTGTTCGGGGTGTCCCCGCCGGGTGTCATTTTCTGTGGACGAAAAGCCCCCCTAACAAGTTAGGGACTCCCTCGGAAGAAATCCGCCAGCCTTTTGGGTCCCGCCTTGGTCTCTTTGGTGACGCGCAACACTCCGGATGCGTCGTCTGGTCTGACCCACCACTTGATCAGCTCGATTTCTCCATTCTGGATCTCAATCCCAGTGATGCAACGGGGATGGACACAACTGCCCGCGTTGAAATAGCGTGGCCCTCCCTCCTGAGGAAACATGGGGCGATGGGTATGACCACAGATGACCATCTGATTGTTGTTGGCCTCCATCCACCCCATGATCCTTCTCTCAACCTCTCTCTGTTTTTCGAAGTTCTTCGCCGGCCTTGTCCGGTTTCTCACCCCGATCATCTGAAGAGGTTTCCAGACGTATCGAACGAAAAATCTGCTGAGCGGCCACAGGCGATCATTCCAAAGGTCTCCCTGATGGCCGTGGACGACAAAGATCCTGTTACCCGTGTCCGCGTGTCGAAGAATCAGGCCCTCGTGCACCGTGATGCCATCGAACAGCGGCTCTTCCACTTCCTCACGTTCGTTGTAAAACTCGTACAGGTGTCTTTCAACGTTCCCTGGCTCTCTCCAGTCTGCGTTGTGGTTTCCCCAGATAAGATAGAGCCTGTTCTCTCGGTGGAATTCCCGCATCTGCCAAAACAGATGGCTGTGGGCCTTTCGTATGTCCTCGAATCTCCTGTTCTCCCAGAGCTCATCCCCATCTCCAACCTCAATGTAGGTGAACCCATCGTCGCAGTATCGCTTCAAGGCATACCAAAGGAGAACCTGATTATCGGCCAGGTCATCTGACCAACTGTTGTCACCTCGGTGGCAATCGCTGAAGAAAACGAGCCTGGAGGCGTCGTCAAACAGAATCTCCTCGGCTGACTCGAACACTTCGGTTAGACGCTTGTGGGCAAACATCAATCACCTCCTGGCGATGATTTTGTGGAGCTACGATGGCTCTGTCTACCCAGGCATCTCAGGTGGAACAGAGGCCTGGTAGCCCTCGCAGAAGAAGCCCCGCAGCGGCGCTGGCCCTTCACAGCTCTCTCGCCCATCGAGCAACGACAGGCCGAATTCGACGCTGATGGACGACGCCCTATTGGGGCAGTTCGGGTCATACAGGTAGATCGTGCCACGGGCCTCATCCACCTGGTCGTAGCCGGTGGCCAGAACCTGATGGTTATCGTAGATGTTCTCCGTGTCGCGCACCAGCGCTATTGGAACCGGCTCGCCGCTGTCCACGAAGACCTTGATTTTCTCCCACTCCTCTTTTGACCACTCCAGGAGCCTGGCAGCTCCTCCCCGGAACGGCCAGAGCTGAGGAATGTAGTTCAAGACGACCAACCAGGTCACCACCCTGGCCCCATCGCTGGCCAGGCTATCCAACTGTCGCTTCCAGAGATAGGTACGCAGAGGGGTGCCGGCGGCAGGTTGATCGTTGGCATGTTGCCCCCTGGGGACAGGAAGACCAGCTTTGTAGAAGTCGAGCGCCGCGAAGCACATTCCCCCACAGAGGCCATAACCCCGGGCGAGGTCGCTTTCCAGCTTATCACGCAGGGCCGCGATGCCGCGCGGGATGAGAAGACGTCCAAGCGGCCCGAACACAGCCGCCCCAATGATGTGACTCCGAGTGAGATAGCCAGCGAAGGTTTCGTGCAACTGCTGACGCTCCACCGCGTCGAGCTCCCACCGATTCACGAAGGCAAAACCATGCACCTGAGGGTCAAACGCAGTCCTCGGCATAATAACCTCCTCCTTTCTCAACAACCTGCAACCCTGTTACCGTCCAACCGAAAGCAGCCTCCCATCACTCCGCCCGAACACCTCGGGGAAGTAGAACTCGTGAGCTACCGTCGGGATCACGTGGTAGTCGCCGGGCAGGGTGGCCCGCATGGTGTAGGAGTATTCGTAAGTACCCTTGGGCAGGTAGTCGGCGAACAGGACGACCTTCTCGTCGCGCAGCTCGCTGCGACTGTACCAGTTCCACCACCAGTAGAACGGGTACCAACGATCATCCTCTGGCTGGCGGCGCAACTCGGGATCCATGGCCAGCAGGCTGGTCGTGGCCAGGCCGGTATCAATGGCCTCGGCCCCGGCGGGCAGCGGATCCTCCACCACCACGTAGTACAGGTCGTTGGGCGCGATGATAGTCAGGTCCACGCGGATCACGTCTCCGAGCGCGACCTCTTGCACGTCGGCACAGGCGGTGCCATCCTGACAACTGGCCAGCGTGTAGCGGCGCTGTACGATGATGCCTCGATCCACAGGTTCGATTTCCTCCACCGGCAGGTACACCTTCAGGTGCGCGGTGTAGTACAGTCGACCCGGCCCCTCACCGCGGGCGACGGTCAGGCGGTTGCTATCGAGCACCAGGTCGGCGATGGCTATCTTCTGCTTCACGCTCTCCTGCACGTTCTCCAGGGTGGCCTTCCCCAGCATGATCTCGCCATCGTTCAGCAGGGCGGTGTAGGCGTAGTCGGCCTTCAGTTCACCGGTGACACGCATCCAGTCGGTCAGGCCGATGAGGGCCCAGGCGGTCTCGTAAGTCGTCTCCCAGATGCCGTCGCGCCGGGCGATCATGAGCCAGCGCACCACGTTGGGGATCAGGGCGTTGTCCGGATCCAGCCGGGCCAGAGTGTCCAGGATCACCGCTGTGGAGCGCGTATCGGTGTTCATGGCCCACCAGTCGTAGTTCTCCTCCTCCCAGTGCGCGCCGGTGGCGCTGAGGATGGCGGCGTTGTTGATGTCGGACAGCAGGGTGTCAACGCGCCCCTCGGCTTGCTCCGTCAGCCCCAGGGACAGGGCCAGGAACGCGCGGCCGTAGTGGCTGAGCTTCTCCCGGTCTTTGTACAGGGCGTCCAACGCCTGGCTCGGCGCCTTGCCATCCTCAGCCAGCACGTACAGCAGGAAGGCCTGCCGATTGGCCTGGCGATAGCTCGTGAACTGGCGCGTTTCTTTCACCTGGCTCAGCAGGTACGACTCACCGTTGCTGATGACGTCGGTCCTCACTGGGAAGCCGGCCTGGCGCGCCTTGAGCACGGCGAACACCACGTAGGCCGACAGGTGCGGGTTGCTCTCGTCGTCTGCCCACCAGCCCCAGCCACCGTCGGCGTGCTGCTGGAGATACAGCTTCTCCAGCCCCTGCTCCACTAGACCCGGCAGCTTTGCGGCCAATTCCTCGTCTCTGATGCTCAACTCGGTCAGCGCCCGGTAGGTGAGGACGTTGGGCAGGAAGCGACTGACAGTCTGCTCGGTGCACTCGTACGGGAAGTGCTTCAGGTAGGTCAGCCCGTCGCTCATGCCGGCCGCCAGACTGGGATCGAGCTGGATGCTGAGCTCACCCTGGCGCTCATCGAAGCGCGGCGGCAGGGCAATGACCTCGGTTCGACTGCCGGCCTCGACCAGTTGGCCGCCGGTGCCGACGATGTCGGGCGCGGAGTAGCGCAGCACCAACAGCGAGCCGTCGGGACCCGTCGTCAGGCGCGGCTTGCTGGCATCGGAATATTCATCTGAAACGGCGGCGAAGATCAACTGGGACTGAGCGACATCCTCGACAGTCACGTCCCACGTCACCCTGGTCTCGCCGCGGGCCGGGACGGTTACCGTCTGCTCCGCGTCACTCTGCAGCGAAACGCCCTCGGCACTCAAGTTGACCCTGGTCTCCAGGTCGGTATCGGTGTTGTTGCTGACCAGCGCTGCCAGCTCGGCCCGGTCGTCCACCACGAAGAAGCGCGGCGCCACGGGGCGGATCAGCAGCGGCAGGGTGGCCACGATTTCGGACGTGCCCTCGCCGACCTTCAGCGGCGAGATGCCCTCTCCCGTGAGACCCACCCCCCGCATCACCCAGGTGGTCAGGTTGTCCGGCAGCGTTACAGTCACTTCGGCTACGCCGCTGTCGGGGTCGGTGGTGACCACCGGGTTCCAGTAGGCAGTATCGGCAAACTCTTCGCGCAGTTCGACGCCCGCCGGCACCGCAGCCTCTCGCTGGGCCGCTGCGGGTGCCTCAAGGGCCATTTTGCTCTCGACCACCACCTCTTTCTCAACAACCACTGTCTCCACCACCTCTGGGCTTGGCACGCCCCCGACTCCCAGATCCTCCTCGATCTCCTGGAGCAAGCGATTGACCGAAATGGCCAGGCCACTGGCCGTCTGAACGCTGAGACTCTGCCGTCCATAGAATGCCTCTTTGATGGCGTTCGATTGGCGGGGCAGCAGGCTCAGAACGGCCTTGTCCACCAGGTCCAGAGATATCTCGGCTGAGACCGGATTGCCGTCGGCGTCGGTGGTCTGGACGGTATAGGTGACTTCTTCGCCGGGCTGGGCCTGGGGTCGGTCGGAGGTGACGGAAACATTCAGCGTCTGGGCGCGCGGCGTGACGTCCAGTGGCAGAAGACCCACTTTGTAGTCGGCCAGGGGCGCGTCTTCGGTCTGCCCTTTGATCAACACCACAGACACGTAGATGTTGGGCGCATCGCTGTCCTGGATGGGCAGGCGGTAGACCTGGCTGTTGCTGGTGATCCGAATCACCTCGTGGCGCATGATGCGGCCGCGCTCCACCGTGACCAGCGCCCAATGCGGGCCGGCGAAGGGGGACGGAATGAGGATCTCCGCCGTCTCGCCCGGCTGGTAGCTGTTCTTGTCCGAGATCAGGTTGATGCGGTCGTTATTCTCGCGTCGCCAGGAGACGTACTCCGGCCCAGTGACCCACACGAAAACCGAAGATCGAACGTTGCTGTCGGGATCCGGGTCCTCGGCGATGACTTTGTAGGAACCGCCCTGCGGCGGGACGAAGCTGGCCACGGCCTCACCCAGCTCGTCGGTGGTCACGCGAAGGGTGTCCACCAGCGTGTCCTCGGTCTCGGTCTCCCAGGTGCCACCGCCGACCTCGTTCTCCACGAAGACGTTCTTCCACTCGCGGCGGTAGAAGCTGACATCGATCTCCCGCCCCGGCAGGCGCTCGCCCTCCCAATCCACGGCGATCAGATCTACGAGGAAGTCGTCGCCGGCTTCGCCCACGTAGCGCTGCGGACTGAGGCCGACGTACCACTGGCCGCGGTGGGCGATGAGGCTGGCCCGACCGGAGATGACCTGATTGTCGCGTCCGGTGGCGGTGGCTTCGATGGTCACCTCCACGCTGCCCTCAGGTAGCCTCTCAAGCAGCTCCGCGCCCGAAAGCGCAATCAACAGTTGGCCCTGCGCGTCGGTGGTGCCGCTGCCACTCAGGATCGGCTCGCGATATTCCTCACGGCGATACCACCAGCAGTCGAAGCAGATCCAGGGATCGTCAGAGTCGGTGAAGCTGTAGCGACCACCCCACGGCGGCTTGAAGATGTAGGTTTCCGCCAGCACGTTCCATTCGACGGAGGCGTCGGCCACGGGGCCGCCGAAGTAGTAGCTGACGTTGACCGTGGCTTTGATGTCCTGACCTTTCAGGATTTCGTCGGCGCCGGGATCCACCGTCACCTCGAACTCCGGCGCACGGTAGGCGGCTACCTGGAATTCAGCCCAGAAGCCCTGATTCTGAAACTCCACGATGATGCCGTAATTGCCGAGGGACGCGCCCTCGCTCAGTGTCAACTCACCGCTAAACGTGCCGGCCTCGCCGATGTCCAGCGACTGGTTGTAGATTTCCTCGTAATTAGCATCGAGCACATTGACCTGTACCTGGCCAATGTCGGGCAGGGTGTAACTGACGTCATCCTCGGCGCGGACGACGCCCTTGAAGTACACCGTCTGCCCAGGGCGATAGATGGGCCGGTCGGTGTAAGTGTGCACGCGGAAGTCCGACCAGCCATAGCCACCCTCCAGGCCGAAATTCCACGGCGACGTGCCCCGTCCCCACTCTGGCGACCCGGCGGTGAAGGGCTCCTCGCTGTAGACGATACTGGGAGCATAAGGCTCAGCGGCCAGTTCGAGTCGGGCCACACCGTCGGCATCTGTCTTGGCGCTGCCCAGTCGCTCGCCCTCATACGCCACGAAGGTCAGCGGAAGATTGGGCACCGGCTCTCCGCTGGCCAGGTCGGTCGCCCAAGCCAACATATCCCGCGGGCCGGACTTGACGGTCAGGTTGATGTGAGACACCACCAGAAGGTGTCGTCGGCCCCAGTAGCCACGATCAATGCCCGGCGCATCGGTGTCCAGCAGGTAGAGGCCGGGCTCGAGCGAGCCGCCGCCCTCCGCCAGATCAATGGGCGCGTAACTCCGCTCGTTCAGCGGGGCTTCCAGCGGGAGTTCCCACTGGCGGAGCAGGCTCGAGTCCGCCGGCAGATCCTCGATCAAACGATAAATTGGTTGCAGAGCGGCATCGGTGCCGAGGCGATACAGGCGCAGGTTGAGGCGATTCAGGTTCACGTAGGACACGTACAGCCGCGTCGGATCGTAGGCATTATAGGTTCCTACCAGATCGGGAACGTGCAGGCGGTAGTCCGGGTCCAGCGCCGCCGTGCGAAAACTCACTGTGCGCCCCTCTTCGATCTCGTTGCCGTAAGGATCGGCAATCCCAGGCTCAATGCGCACCTCGTAGTCGGTGGACGGCTGGGCTCCGAAAGCGAAGAAGAAGCTATTGTCCCACGGTGAATAGTAAGTGTACACCTCTGTGGCCTCAAGGGGCGGGGTCATGGAAACGTGGGGCATCACCGTGGTCGGATCTATGGGGGCGTTGAACTGGATCCTGAAGCCGGTGTACGGCCAGGCGTCGCGCTCGCCATCCTGCGGCTCGGTGTCAACGATGAGGGGAAGGGGCACAGTGATGAAGCGCCAGGTATAGGCTTCGCCCATGCCAGCGCCACCCGCCGCCGAGGTCACCCCCGGCGCGATGGTGACCTGGTAGGCCTGGTCGAAGGCCAGTCGCGCGTCCGGGGTGAAGGTCACGGTGTCGGCGTCCACTTCGATCTGGCCGGACACAGCCTGGGAGTCCGTTTGAAGACTGAAGGCAGCCCGTACTGAGTCCGCATCAACGGGCTGGTTGAACTGGACTTGGATGCCGGTGTCAACGTCCACCAGTTGAGCGTCTTCCGCCGGCTTCACCCATACGACCTTGGGCGCGATGGTGACGAATTGCCAGGTGAAGTCGTCGGGCAGCAAGGCATCGCCCACGGCGTCGGTCAAGCCGGCCGCCACCTGGGCGGTGTAGGTGGTGCCGCCGGCCAGAGGCTCGCCGGGCTGGAAGATGTAAATGGACGTGTTCAGCCACTCCCCCTCCCCGACGACGGGTGGGTCGAAGACCAGGGGCTGCGGCAAGTCCGCTTTCTGTCCCAGCGTGGTCAGGGGTACCACCGGTCGATTGAACATCACAGTGATAGTGCTGTCGGTCTCCACGTCGGTAGTGCCGTGGGCGGGAATGACCTGCGCCACTTCCAGAAAGCCGGTGGTGGCAAAACGGAACACGAAGGGTTCGGCCAGCGGCGTTCCGCCCGTGTCGGTAGCATCCTGGGTCAGCACCACGTCGTAGGCGGTGTTGAGGGCGAGGAACTGGCCCGGCTGAAAGCGCATAGTCCGGCCATCGGGCCAGGTGGTCTCACCGGCCACGGCCTGGCCGCCGGCTGGCTGAAGGGTGAAGGCAGCCTGGACTGCTTTAGCATCCATCGGCCGGTCGAAGACGATCTCCACGGCACCCTCAGGCCGCAACGTTGCCCCTCGCAGCGGGGTGCGGTCCACGACGATGGGGGACACCGCAGCCTCAGCCACGGGAGTGTACTGCACCTGTGGAAGCGACGACAGAG
>CAZQDO010000281.1:0-7907 GCA_964592085.1 uncultured Anaerolineae bacterium
CCTGGGCCTACTGTTGATACCCAAACCTGCCCAAGCAGCTACAGTTTCTTAGTAGGCGGTGGTTTTCCGCCGAAGCAATCCCCAAGTAGCTATGTGGAGATTGCTTCGCCCCTGCGGGGCTCGCAATGACACATGCCCCCAAACTGAAATACTCCTGCCAGTGGCTCCGCTTCTTCAGCGCTCACTATCCTGAATCTCCCACAGGCGGAGCAGCCAATCGGGCATGGCGGCTTCTTCGATCAAGTCACCTCGCCTCAAGTAGGGCTTAACGTCCAGCACGGGCGTGCCGTCGTAAGCGTCCAGTCCCAGCACTTTCAGGACATTCTCCCGACGATCCAGCAGCTCCACCACTGTGATTCCGATAGGGTTGGGACGCATGGGACTCCGCGTAGCGAACACCCCCACCAACGGCAACTCCCCCTTGTTCTCAGGGTGAACCTTCAGCAGGGAGCGTCGGTCTTCGTCCACCTTGTCCAGGTAGAAGATGATCACGACGTGAGAGAAGTCGTCTATTCCATCCAGGGCCTCCACCAACTGGGGGGCGATGACCACCTCAGAGACGATGTTTTCCCACTTGACGTGGCTTGGGTATTCGATGTCGTTGACCACTCGCCCAATGGGCGTGAGACTGACACTCTTCTGTCGGGTAGTCTCTTCCATAAAACACCTACCTTTCGGCCCTCCCTGGCCAGCCAGTCGGCGGCCATCAGCCCTCCGAACCCTGCGCCGACGACCACCACATCGTAGTGATCTCGACAGCTCGCCCGGGGCGGCTCAATGGGGGAAACGGGGACCAGGCAGCGATTGGGGCAGGCGAAGAAGCAGAGGTTGCAATCATTGCAGCGATCCTCATTCACCCTCGCTCAACCATCTGAAGAGATGGCATCCTGCGGACAACTCAGCAGGCAATAGCCGCAGCCGGTGCACTTCTCCACGTTGACTTTCACCACAGCTCCTCAGCCACCCACCCCAACTCCAACTCCTCCAGCTTCTCCCGTCCTGGCTTGCCCGTTTCCGGGTCCCAGCCCCTGGCCTCATAGTATTCCCTGAGCATCAGTTCCAGGTCCGGCACGTGGCCCTGGGTGCCGCCCTCAGAGAGGGGTTGCAAGAGCAATTGGGGCAGGCTGTCGTCGGTGCGGGTCAACCCCAGGCGGTTGTTGTAGGCCCGCTTCAGGTTCCAGATGCGCTCGCCGATGTGCAGCAAGCTGTCCAGGGTCTCCTGACGACCGGTGGCCGCATTGAGCAGGTCGGCGTGGTACTGAGACGGGGCGTTGTTGAAGATGCATACGATCAGGGCGTTGGTCACGCTACGCCAGTTCTGATGGCGAGCGACCAGTGACCCTTTGACGGCGTCCTCCAGTCGGTCGGTGAAGGGGAGGCCCAGCTCCTCCACCGAGCGCCCAACCTCGACCCAGTACATGTCGCTGTGGTTGTGGCTGGCGCCGACGGGCGACGTGCTGTAGACCAGAGCCATAGACGAGAAGGCGCGAGGATCGTGATAGCCCACCTCCAGCCCTTTGACCTGGACGGCTAGCTCTTCCACGCCAAAGCGTTGGCCCAGTCGTCGCGAACCCTCTCCTAGCAATGCCCCGAAATCCTCCTTGTTGGCCATCTGTCCCAACAACTCGACCACCGTGTCCGGATCACTCCACTGAAGGGTCAGCCCGCCGGTGTCCTGCGGGCCAATGACGCCCTCCTGGAAAAGATAGTGAGCAAAGCCGATGGTCGAGCCGGCGCTCATGGTATCCAGCCCGTAGCTGTCGCACAGGTGGCCCAGCCAGGATATGGCAGCCAGATCGTCAATGAGCAGGATAGGGCCCAGGGCACAGATGGTCTCGTACTCAGGGCCGTCTATCTCAGGGAAAGTGTACCTGCCCTCGCTGGCGGCCACTTTGCGACCGCAGCGTACCACACAGCCATAGCAGCCCGATGTGCCGGTCAAGATGGTATCGGCCATGTACCCGCCGTTGAGGGTTTCCGTGTCGAAGATGCCCTGAGTGTAGTAGCGAGAGGGGAGGCTACCCAGGTAGTTCAGTTGGTCCATGGCACAGGCCGTGCCCGTCGCGTGCAGCATGTCGCTCATGAAGTCGTCTTTGAGGACCTCGATGACCTCACGGGCCAGTTCCTTGAGACGATCCTCGTCGGCCACGGGAATCCGGCCATGACCGCGCACGGCCACGGCCTTGAGGTTCTTGGAACCCATCACCGCCCCCAGGCCCCCCCGGCCGGCTGCCCGGGCGTCGTCGTGGATGATGTTGGCCAGCAACACCTGGTTCTCCCCGGCCGGCCCGATGCAGGCCACTCGCACCCTACGATCACCCAACTCCTCTTTGATGATGTCCTGGGTCTCGAAGGTGTCCTTGCCCCACAGGTGCCCGGCCTCCCGCAGCTCAGCCCGCCCGTCCTGAATCCAGAGATAAACAGGCTTCGGTGATCGCCCTTTGATGATGACGCCATCGTAGCCGGCGAAGCGCAACTCAGGTCCCACGAACCCGCCCGCGTGGGACTCCATCCAGGTGCCCGTCAAGGGGGATCTGGCGCAGATCACGTGTCGTCCGCACATCGGGGCGCGGGTGCCGGTTAACGGGCCGGTGATGAGGAACAACGGACTGGCAGGATTTAGCGGACTGGTATCAGGATCTAGCGAGTCGTAGAGATAGCGAGCCGCCAGGCCACTGCCGCCGATGAATTGGCGGGCATAATCTTCGTTCAGGGGTTCGTCTTCGACGTGGCCACTGTTCAGGTCAACGACCAGCAGCTTGCCCAGGTAGCCGTTCAAGTCGCCCTCCTTTCGGGATAAGGCAACGGGTCACCGAGGCAATGAGGTCCGCATTGCCTCCGTGACCTGTCATCCCCTAGAAGTCCACACTCTTGCCCTCGTAGGCGTAGCGGAACAGCCGGGCCAACTCCTCCCGATCTGGAAGGCGGGCATTGGTCACGGTATCGTTCTCGCCATCCTCGATCATCTTCTGCAAGGCGGCCTCAAAATCCTCCCGCGGGATGCCCAGCTCCTCGACCGACATAGGCTGATGGATGCGCCGCGCCAGGTCTCGAATGGCCTCGACCAAGCTGGCCGCTCTCTCTGCATCGGAAGCGGCACCCAATCCCAGAAAGCGAGCGATCTCTGCGTAGCGCCCTGGGACCTGCCGGGCCGTGAACTCGATGGTATAGGGCAGGAAAAGTCCGACCGCCCGCCCGTGAGGAATGCCAAACAGCGGGCTCATGGGATGCCCCATGGCGTGGGCCAGCGTCGCCATCGAATTGCCGAAGCCCAAGCCGGCGATGGTGGCTGCGTTGTGCATCTTCTCGCGAGCTTCGGCGTCCTCTTCATCAGCTACCGCTCGCGGCAGGTAGTCGAACACCAATTGGATGGCCTTCAGACACAGGCCGTCGCAGAAGTCGTTGGCCCAACTGCTGGTGTAGCCCTCGATGGCGTGGGTCAGGGCGTCCATCCCTGTGTCGGCAGCGATCTGGGGAGGCAGCGCTTTCACGAAGATGGGATCCACGATGGCGAGGTCGGCCACGTTCTCGCGGGAACCCAGCACCAGCTTCCGTCGGTCCTCGGCATCGGTTAGCACCACGGGCCAGGTGACTTCGGCGCCGGTGCCGCTGGTGGTGGGGATGGTGATGAGCCGGGCCTTCTGGCGCAGCCCCAGGGGGATCATGGGATTGATCTCCTCAGGCTCCATGTCGGGCCGCTCGTAGAGCACCCACATGGCCTTGGCCGCGTCCATGCAGGAGCCACCCCCCAGGCCGATGATCCAATCGGGGCCGTAGTCGCTCATGGCCGCCGCGCCTCGCTTCACCATCTCAAAAGTGGGGTTGGGCTCAACCTCGGCGAAGGTGTGATACTCCATCCCCGCCGCTTTCAGTTGCTTGGCGACCAGGTCAACGAAGCCCAGCTTCACCATGTTCCCATCGGTGACGATGAAAGCCCGCTGCCCCTCGATCTCACTCAGGTAGCTCAAGGCATCCTCGCCAAACACAACCTCCGGACTAGCGAAAAACCACATGCTTCCTCCTAAGACTACTCTCCATACCAGGCCGGGTTGACGTAGATCACTGAATGGACGACCTCAATGGGGTACACCTTTAGCGCCTCGCCAAGGGTATCCCGAATGGCCTCCTCATCGGGGGCTTCCCAGTCGCAGAAGAGCTTGTTCACCTCCGATGCGTACCAACTGCTGATCCATTCCACTCCTGGCTTGAGGCGGGCTGCTACTTGCTTCCCTAGGTCAACGAGTTGGTCCTGCGACAACTCCTCTGTGGCCACATTGTGAATTACGAAGAACCTTGCCATTGCTCCCTCCTCCTTGAATAGATCGCTTGGCCTTCCCGGTAGGCCAGCTCTAGGACGGAAACTCCGTCTCAATGTGGGTGCAGCACTCCACCAATTCCTGAGCTGCCTTGACGTTGCGCATGATCATGGCCATGTTGCCCTTCAGCTTGATCTGGCGGGTCAGCAATCCCTGGATCACGTCCAGCTTTTTGGTAATCACCTTTTCCCAGACCCCCAGGGGAGCGGTCATCCTGAACACCGGTTCTTTCTCACTCTCATCGGTGCCCAGGTAGGCCTCACGACACTTGCCATGCCAGAGGTCCACGTAGTAGGTGACAGGCTCCGTCATGCTGCGTTCGGGGGTGATGATGAAATAGAAATCCCCCTCCCACCGCTCGGCAGCTTTGGCATACGGGTCGCTCTGGTTGACCTCAACCTGGAGCGCTTTGATCCACTCATCCGAAAGAAACTTTAGCATTTTTCTCTCCTTGAAGTATTGTTGTTGCTCGGCACTACTGGGAAACGAGTAACAGGTTCTCGTTCCTCGCTACCTCGTTGACTCGCTACCCCACCTCCTTGCCGCCGAGACAAAGCCCTCGAATAATCGCTGCATGGGTAGGGCATCCTCCACCAGCTCCTCAGGGTGCCACTGCACCCCCAGGGCAAAGGGGTGGCTCTGGTCCTCTATGGCTTCAATCAGGCCATCGGCGGATCGGGCCACAACCCTGAACCGCGGCGACAGGTCTTTGACAGCCTGGTGATGCAGGCTGTTAACTGCCACTTGGATTCCGCCCAGAATAGAAGCCAACTGCGAATCGCCGCTCACCGTCACCTGATGGGCCAGGTAGTCACGAGGATGGTCAAGCCAACAGTCGTGTTTGAGGGACTCCGGCATCTGAGAGGCAATGTCCTGGTAGAGGGTGCCCCCGGCCGCCACGTTCAACACCTGAATGCCTCGACAGATGGCCAAAATCGGCAGGCCCTCGGCCAGGTCCCAGCGAGTCAAAGTCAACTCCATTCTGTCCCGCGCTTCGTCTATCTGGCCACACTTTTCGTGGATGGCCTCACCGTAGTGTCTCGGATGCACATCCACGCCACCAGTCAGAAGCAGGCCATCCAGCCGCTCGTAAATGGCCCGCAGGGCTCCCTCGTCTAAGTCCAGGGGAATCAGCACCGGGGCTCCGCCGGCCGTTGCGACGGCCTCCACATAAGTTCGGTTTTGAGCGAGGATGGGGGAGCCGAAGTGGCTCGATTGATCGTGGCGGCTTGGGATGCCGACGAGGGGATAAACAGCAGCCTTTTCCATGTTCTGCTCCAATCTTGTTCTAGATGCTGCCTTTGTAGCTTCAACGCAGCGGTCTCGAAATTATACATCTGAAGTCAGCAATGGTCAAGAAAACCGCCAACCCACGTCCTTTTGACGTGCTCTGTTCTAAGTGGTATAATTTACAGGAGAAACCAGGTTTTGTATGCCTGAATGGGCAGTTCGTCGTTTTTGGTCTGAACTCTACTGTGAAAAGAGGCCGTCATGCCTAAGACCATTCTGGTGGTGGATGACAAGAAAAGCCTGCGGGACCTGGTCAAGGCGTATCTGACGCAGGAGGGATTTCGGGTGGTGACCGCCGATAGCGGACGCACAGCCCTCCACATAGCCCGCCATGAAAAACCAGACCTCATCCTCCTCGACATCATGATGCCCCAGATGGACGGCTACGAGTTCATCCGCATCTATACCAGAGAAAAAGACACCCCCATCATTCTCCTCACCGCCAAATTGGAGGAATCGGACAGGGTGCTGGGGCTAGAGTTGGGGGCCGATGACTACGTGACCAAGCCATTCAGCATGCGCGAACTCGTGGCCCGCATCCGGGCTGTCCTGCGTCGCATCGAGAAAGGCCCGCCCCAAATAGAAGTATTGCGCGTGGCCGACATCACTCTCGACAAGAGCACCCGTCAGGTAACGGTGGGGGATCGGCTGGTCAAATTGACTCCCACTGAATTCGATCTGTTAGCGGTGCTGATGTCCGCCCCTGGCCACGTCCTCTCACGCCTCATACTGCTCGAGCAGGTGCAAGGGGTCGCTGTTGACAGCCTCGAACGCTCCATTGATGTGCATATCAGCAACCTGCGCACCAAGATCGAGCCAGACCCCAGCAACCCGCGGTACATTGAGACCGTGTTTGGAGTAGGGTATCGCTTCTGCGCAGAAACCCACCCCTGAGGAATGTCCCATGACACGTTCTTTGGTTTTCAAGTTAGTCCTTGCCTTCCTGATCGTGAGCGTCACTGGTGCGGTGCTGACTACCCTGTTTGCCCGCTGGGCCACGTTCCGCGAGTTTGACAGCCTGGTGCTGGAGCAGGCGCAAAACAACTTCCTGACAAGCGCAACGGCTTACTACCAGATGTACGGATCGTGGCGGGGGGTGAGGGAATACTTCCACCGATTGGCACAAGCTCCTGCGCCCCAACCCCAACCGGGCCAGCAACCACTGCCACCGGAGGACAGAAACCGCCTGGGGCAGCTAGCACGAAGCTACGTGTTCGCCCTGGCAGACCAGGACGGCTACATTGTCATGCCAGCCGGGCCGTATCGCCTCGGCCGCTACATACCAACCGACGAATTGGCGGAGGGCATCGAAATCGAGATGGACGGTCAGATCGTGGGCACCGCGTTGGTCACAGGGGATCCCCCGCCGCTGGCTCAGCGGGAAGTACGATACTTGATGCGCACGAATCGAGCCTCGTTGTACGCAGCGCTGGCGGCCATCCTGATCGCCCTGTTCCTGGGCGTCTTCCTGGCCCGCAGGCTCATGCGCCCGGTGCGCGAACTGACCACCGCCACCCGCGCCATGGCCCAGGGCAACCTGGAGCAACAAGTGCCCGTGCGTTCCCAGGATGAGCTGGGGGAATTGGCGGCCTCGTTCAATCAGATGAGCGCGGACCTGGCGCGGGCCAACGAGCTGCGTCGCCAGATGACGGCCGACATCGCCCACGACTTGCGAACCCCGTTGAGTGTGATCGCGGGATATGCCGAGGGCTTGAGGGATGGTGTGTTGTCCCCCACGGCCGAAACCTTCCAGACCGTGCACACAGAAGCCGAGCACTTGAGTCGCCTGGTCGAAGATCTGCGCACCCTGTCGCTGGCAGATGCGGGGGAGTTGACGCTGATTCGCCAGGTTATGCACCCGCAAGAGTTGATTGAACGAACAGCGGCCGCCCACCTGCCCCAGGCCCAGCAGTTGGAGATTGACCTACAAGTCACTGCCGAGGCAAACGTGCCCACCGTGAATGTGGACCCAGAACGCATGGCGCAGGTGTTGGGAAACCTGGTCAGCAATGCCTTCCGCTACACGCCGGCCGGCGGGCGGATCTCGCTGGCCGCTGCGCAACGGGGAAACAAGGCCCTGCTGACCATTCAGGATAACGGGGCCGGTATTGCTCCGGACAGGCTGCGGCGGATCTTCGAGCGCTTTTACCGGGGCGACGAGGCACGGCAGGCGCACGAGGGGGAATCGGGGCTGGGATTGGCCATCGCGAAATCGCTGGTCGAACTGCATGGCGGCATGATCTCTGTGGCTAGCACCCTCGGAAAAGGGACGACCTTCACCATCGCCTTGCCGGTGAGTTC
>CAZQDO010000282.1:0-7878 GCA_964592085.1 uncultured Anaerolineae bacterium
CCGCTATCCTGCACGCATCCTATCACCTTTTCTACAAACGAAGCCGGGACAAGCAAGTTTTCGTCTGGTGGCTGCTCCTGGTGTCTGTGGTGGCTTACTCCCCTCTTCTTGTGACCGGGCCACTGTCTATTCCTCCTCTGGGCTGGGCCTATATACTGGCCAGCGGCGTGGCCGAAATCGCCTATTTTATCTCCATGGGCAAGGCATATCAAAGCGGAGACCTATCGGTGGCCTACCCCCTGGCCAGGGGCTCGGCCCCTCTCTTCATTACGCTCTGGGCCACGCTGTTCCTCAGGGAACAGTTGACGGCCTTGGGACTGATGGGCATCCTGCTGATCGTCGGGGGGCTCTATCTCATCAACGCGCGCTCGTGGCATGACCTGGGGGAGCCCTTGCGCCAACTGGGGAATCCCGTGTCTCGCTGGGCTCTCTTGACTGGCTTCTGCATCTCCCTCTATTCGGCCATTGACAAGGTGGGGATAAGGTACGTGCCGCCCTTCCTCTACATCTATCTCGTCCTTCTGGCGGCGCTTATCGCTTTTACCCCCTACATACTCCTCAGCGGAAAGAAGGCCAGCATCGCCGCAGAATGGCGAGCCAACAAAGTGGGCATCCTGGTTTCAGGAGTGGTTGCCCTCTTCACTTATTATCTGGTGCTTCTGGCCATGCAACTCAGCTACGTGAGCTACGTGGGTTCGGTGCGGGAGATGAGTGTGGTGTTAGGTGCGTTCCTGGGGAGCACCTTGTTGGGGGAAGGCTATGGACGGATCAGGGTCTTCGCGTCGGCCCTGGTCTTCCTGGGCATCCTCCTGATTGGAGTGGGAGGGTAGAGGCAACGAGTGATGAGGTAGAGAATTCCTTTATCATGGTGGTATCTCCATTCACGAAAGGGGGTACTGCCATGCCTCGTTGTCCGCCCAAGGATTATGCCAATCGGTGTGAAGCCGTCAAGTTAGATAAAAATAGGGTGTTGGAGCGGTACATCCGCGCCTGTCGTCAAGAGGTCGCCCTCCAGTATGTCGGTATCACCCACAAAGGAACAACTGTCTATGTCGTTCCTACAGCGGAAGGACTCTCTGTGTACAACATGGATCATGCCTGGATCACGGCTTGCCCATGGAAACAGACACACCCACCGGACAAACCTATCTGCCCATTACAGAGTGGGATAGTAGAAATAAGAACCCTTCTCTTGGGGAGAAGGGTTATGTTGTGAGAACAACGTCGCTTATAAGGCTTTACGAAACGTCCTTGATGTTTTGACGTTGCTGTAGCCCATGCCTTCGTAAAAAGCGTGGGCGTCCTTGCGGATGACATTAGACCGCAGGTAAATCGCCCAACACCCTTTCTCGCGGCCCCACTGCTCAGCCTGTTGTATCAACAGCCGCCCAATACCACGACGGCGATGACCTTCATCTACGACCAACCCGCCGATTTCGGCTTGCGGATCAGCCACCACCCGTTGACAAATGTGGACGTGAACCCAGCCAACCACACGTCCCGATAGCTCTGCAACGTAAACGGCGTGCTGTTCATCCTGTTGAATCTGGCTGAGCCGTCGCTGTATATCTTCCTGCGATGCGGGGTAGCCCAATTGCTGGGAAAGCACAGCCATGCGTTCTGCATCCCCTGCGCGAGCCAATCGAATAGTAACCTGTTTGTTGTCGAGCTCCATGGTCAACTCGCCCGGGAGAGGTTGGTAAACCTGACGTCAATGAACCGCTGGAATACCCTCGTGGCGAGGTCGGCGCTTCTCAGACACGGAACGCCACCCGCAATCAGCGTCTCTGCAAGCGGGTCGTATAGCTTCCCTGCATCCACCACGGTGACGAGCGGCTTGGCGTGCCGTCGGAAAACCTGCGGCACCCGCTGTGCGACGGATGATGGATTGAGCACGCTGTCTCTGTCTGAGGGGTCCGCTCCCGGCGGAAGGGTCGCCATGGCCGGCGTCAGGGGCACGAAGCCCATCACGACTGCGTCCACGTTTTCGCTCTCGATGATTGCTTCCAGGCATTGGACATGCACAGTATCGGAAGCCATGGGGGTGAGGTCGAGGGGATTGCGCACGTTGATGAGCTCTCCGATCCCGGCCTGGCTCAGGGCAAGCGCTATTCTTTCCCGGGTGCGGTCTGTGAAGAGAGCCAGGGAGAAACCGGCCTCGCGGTCGAGGTTGTCCGCCATGCCCACCGCTTCATAGCCCGCATTGGACAACATCCCCAGGCGCTTGCCAGAGAACTCGTTGCGGGCCAGCAGCGAGGAGAGCAAGATGAAGGCCGTGAACTCGTCAAAGGAGGTCGCCACCAGAGCCCCCGCTTCGGATAGAACGGCCACGCACGCCTCGTAGTCGCCTGAGATCGAAGCGGTGTGGCTGGAGGTGGCCTGAGCGCCTTCCGCCGTCTTGCCCGTCTTGTAGACGATGACCTGTTTGCGCGGGTGCAGGGCACGGCAGAGCGAGGCCAGCCTCAGGCCGTCCAGAGGATGGAAGCCCTCCACATAGAGGGCCACCACGTCTATCTCCTCCCGCTGAACCAGGTACTCCACAAAATCAATGGTGCTCAGGTCCATCTGGTTGCCCGTCGAGATGGCGAAAACCGGGTTCAGAAAGGGCAGGCGGTTCATGCGGGTGATCATGAAGGCACCGCTCTGACAAACCAGGGCCACATTTCGCACCTCTCCTTGCCGGGGCGGGAGTTTGGTCTCCGGGATGAAAAGCGTATCATATCCCCCCGGCAGCGATCTGATCCCCAGCGAGTTGGGCCCCACGACCAGCGGGGTCTCCTTCCCTTCGCTTCTGCGGCGCGCCAGGGTTGATCGGGTTCTGTTGGCGATCTCCTGGCCGGTCTCGGTCTCCCCCATGCCCCCGGGGATCAGGATCACACTGTGGGCCGCGTTGCAGGCCGTCGTGCGGTCTATCACCTCCGGCACCGCAGACGCCGAGACCGCCACCACCATCAGGTCTGCCTTCCAGGGCAGTTCCGCTACGTCGCCAACACACACCACACCATCAATGGCCTCGGTGTCCGGCCGCACCACCCTTATCTTCGAGGGCTCAAAGCCTTCCCGCAACAGGTTGCGCAAAATCGTCCGACCGACGTTGGTCGCCCTGGCCGATACGCCCACGATGGCCACGGTCTCTGGCTGAAGCAACCTCTCTACCCTGGCCTGGTCCACTGGCAGATGCTGCGTCAGCGAGACTCCGCCCAGGGTGCACAGGGCATCTACCGCCACCGCCCGTCCATTGGAAATGCGGAATGGGTTTACCTCGATCTCCCGTATCCACCACCTATCTTGCCTGTTTGACGCAGCGCCGGCCAGGGCCAGGAAGAAGCCAAACAATTTCTCAAGCTCTTCGTCCGAAAGCAGTCTCTTCCCCCCTCTGTCGTTGCCCGATAGTTTCAGGTAGGTGAAGGTAGAGGAGAACATCTGGAGGAAATCTCTGGGATCGGTCAGGTGCGCGCAGGCGATTTGGACGTTTTGGCCCGGTTTGAACCTGTGGGCGAGGTCTTCTGTATCCAGCCCGCCCAGCCCCGCGGCCATCACGTATCCGAATTCCCGGGTCCAGCGCATGCCGACGAAAAGCTCGCCACCCAGGGCCTGTGAGCACGGGATGGACTCACATACCAGGAATCCCGCCACCCGGTCGCCGACCACTGGCACTCTCTGCTTGATCGTCCCGGCCATGCTCTCCAGAACCTGGCACACCGCCTGGTGCGACTTTTCCACCACAGCCACGCCACCCACCTCGGTCTTGTGGGGGATTTCGGGGCAAACCACCTTGACCACTACCTCGTCGCCGGGGATCGCCTCTATGGAGCCAGGGCGTAGGGGGCTGCCAGCAGGGACGAACACAGATCGCGGAACCGCCAGACCCGCCTCAGCCATGAGGCCGTAGACCTCATGCTCGTAGAGCCTATCCCTGTTCTGCAAGGCAACGGATTCTATCAGTTTCTCCGCCAGTTCAACGAACCCCATCGTTCCTCCTGCGGCTCAAGGGAACACCTATGCGGTCTGACATAGGAGCGATTCCAGTCCGGCCTGGCTGGCGGGCAGGTCGCCTTCGAGCTCCGCGAGTCGCCGGATGGCTCTCTCCTCGTTGCCGCGAAGCCTGCTCGCCCACTCTGCGGCAGCCTCTGATTCCACGGTTTCGGGATCGAGTCGTTCGATCAGGGCAAAGGCGGTCTCTTGGGAAACGCCGTGGCCCACCAGGCGGATGAAGAACGACGAGACCGTGAATCCCAGGGTCAATGCCTTGATGTTTGTCTCCACCACTCTGTCCCCTTTGTGGCCGAACACCTCCCCGATAACAGGGTGGGCAATTTTGAAGGGGAGGAAAGGGATGGCCGCACCGAGCATCACCACGTTTTCTGAGCGGCCACTGCCGGCTTTGCGCGCGATCTTGCCCGCGTCCAGAAGGACGACATTAGGGAGCGACAGGAGGTGCCGGAGCAGCTCACGTTCGTCGGGATAGTCGGGGATGTTCTTCACCGGCGTCGAGCTGGAAACCACCGCCCCATCCTTCTTCAGGTATCTGAGATAGCGGTTCACTTCCAGTGGCTCGATGCTGATGATGAGATCGGCCCTGGCCTGTGGAACCAGGTCGCTGAAGATGGGCTTGTCGGATATGCGCAGGTGGGCCTGAATTGCACCTCCCCGCTGGGCCATCCCGTGGACTTCGGCTTGCTTGAAGTGGTAAGAATTGGCGACGCTGGCGTTATCGAGCAGGTAGGCTATGGTAAGGATTCCCTGGCCTCCCACTCCAGAGAGAATGATGTTGAATTCCATGGTCTACCTCCTACTACGCTTTCCTTTTGAGGTGGATGCAGGGCCTTTGAGGAATGAGCACAGATAACCCGTCGTGCTCGATCTCCTCCCGAATCAGCCTCACATTCTCCTCGTGGTTCCTGGGGTGTGGGAACAGAGTGTGGACGTGCTCCCTGGGTGACCCAAGGCCCACTGCCAGTTCCACCAGCTTCTCGCCTGTCACCATCGTCTCCTGAGCCCCGGTCATGGCTATGGTCCCGTTGTCCAGGATGAACACCTTGATGTTCACGTTTTCCTTTGCGGCCCCGATGAGGGGCGTCATGCCAGAGTGGGCAAACGTCGAGTCGCCGAGGGCGCACAGCACCGGAAACATCCCTGCGTGAGCCGCGCCCGCAGCCATGCTGATGCTGGCACCCATATCTATGCAGGTCTCAGTGACCTGGAAAGGCGGATAGAAGGCCAGCGCGTAGCAGCCGATGTCTGAAAAGACGGTGGGCTGCTCGTAAATTGAGACCGCTTCCTTTATCGCCCGGAACGTATCCGCGTGAGGGCAGCCCTGGCAAAGCGCGGGGGGGCGAGCAGCAAGAGGCTCAAAGGGCGCAAATTCGCTCTCCTCCCACTCTATCCCCAGTGCCCCGGCCACAAGCTCCGGCGTGAGTTCGCCGCTGCTGGGCAGCGTGCCGGAAAGCTTACCCAGCAGCGGCTTTCCGCAGCCGAGCACGCCGTTCACCAATTCCTCGATAAAAGGGTACCCCTCCTCTATCACCAGGATCCGCTCCACAGCTTCATACACGGTCCGTATGGCCGAAACAGGGAGCGGGTACATGCCGATTTTGACATAGGGGTAGGGGCTCACACCGCCCACAGCTTCTATGAAGTAGTTGTAGGCGATGCCAGACGTGATGACGCCCAGGCTCCTGTCTGGGACAGAGAGGTCAACTGTGTTGTACGGGGACGATTGGCTGATCTGGAGTAGATGCGGTTGTTTCTGCAAAAGCTTCTTATACTGTACCCTGGCATTGCTGGGAATCAGGGTCCACGCGGAGACATCAGGGGTTTTCTTCAGGCTGTTCTGCCCTCTTGGTTCACCCACCATCACGTCCGCCCTGCTGTGGGCCAGCCTGGTGGTGAGCCTGACCATGACGGGCAGGCCCAGGCTCTCGGAAAGCTCGAATGACTCCCTCGTCATGTCGTAGGCTTCCTGCTGGTTGGATGGTTCGAGGCAAAGAATCCGAGTGAACCTGGCATAGTAGCGGGAGTCCTGTTCGTTCTGGGAGGAGTGCATGCCGGGATCGTCCGCCACTGCAAGCACCAACCCGCCGTTCACTCCGCTTATGGCTGAGCTCACGAAAGGATCCGCCGCCACGTTCAGGCCCACGTGCTTCATGGTGGCCAGCGCCCTCTTTCCTGCAAAGGACATTCCCAGAGCTTCTTCGTACGCAACCTTCTCGTTGGCAGACCAGACCGCGTGTATGCCCAGGCGGTCGGCAAGCTTCTCCACGTACTCGAACATCTCACTTGCTGGGGTTCCCGGATACGAGTAGACGCCGCTTATCCCGGCATGCACTGCGGCCATAGCAATGGCTTCATCGCCAAGTAGTAGCAACCTTTCTACCATTTCGCTTCACCTCCATTGGTTAGCGTTTTTTGTAAAACAGCGGCCGCCTTTCAGCAGGATGGTTGACGGGCCTCTATTGTAGTACACATTGGCATGGACGTCAAACCCACGTGATCAAAGGGCTTGCGTAGCGGTTCATCATCGTGGGGCAACAGGCCGTTCGGCAGAGCCCAGGCCGAAGCCAATCGCATTGGCCGCAGTTGTCACAAAAAGGAAGGCCGGCGGATGATCCGCCGGCCTCTTGGACCGTTCAACTGCACAGTGGCAGGCTATCGGTTGTAGCCATTATAGGAGCAGGCCAGGTCCCTTGTGGGGTAGGTGACACTGGACTGGTTCACCACCACCGCCACCGGCTGGTCGGCCAAAACGGTGGCTGGCCCACGGCTGGGGGTCGCTCCCCAGTAATACGGCACGTAGAAAGAGTAGATGCCATTTGGCTTGATGCCGGGAGGGGGGCTTTCCACAGGCTGGCCTTGATAGGTAAGAGTCGCCACGGTGGTAGAAGTGCCCAGGTTCTGCACATTGACGCTACTGACCCACTTCTCGTCGTCGCTGCCGTAGAAATTAAGCACGTCTGGTAGCGCGACGTAGGTGCTTCCACTCGATGTCCCACTGTAACTCTGCCCTCGCACTGGGCTGCCGCCATACGAATAACTTTGGTTGACGACCACGGCCACCGGCTGCTGGTACGAGTAAATGCGCGCCGTGCCGATGAAGTTGGGAGGCAAGCCCTCGGAGGGGGAGTAGCGAGAGCGGCTGGAATAGGCTGGGATCTGGTCCACCTTAGTGTCTCCAACCTGAATACCGCTGGTATTGTAGTACTGCACGTAGACCCAGGCCGAAGAATCGCCGGTGTTTTGGATGTTGACGCTGGTGTCCCAGCCGTAGTAGTTGTTCACGATTACCGGAGCATAGACAGTACTGGCACCGGTGGAGAGGCAGTTGTAGGTCTCAAAGACGATGCCGTCCCATTTGTATTGGAGCACGACCGCTGCCAACGGCTGGTCAGAGTCAGAAACGATGCGTGCGGAGTAGAGGGTGTCCGGCGCTCCTCCGTAGCCGGCCACACACTGCTCATTGGGAGGCAGTGAAAACGGGGTCGTGTGCACCTTCTGGCCGTCACTGCTGCGATAGTACTCGATGTTCCCGTTGGCGGTGGCGGAGCCGGCGTTGAGTAGGAAGAGTTGGCTATACCAGCCCCAAAAGTCGTACATAATGACCGGGGCGTAAAGTTCGGTACCCACCTGGCCCCAGTCGGGGTTGAGGGGATCGGAGGCAGCGATGCCGTTGTAGGCATAGGAGGGCCGTTGCGATTCTGTTCTATATTGGTTTTCCACCACTACCGGCACATCTTGGCTGGCGGCCATCATCGTCGAGCCGTTAAAACTGCGTCCGGGAAAACGATCAACTACAGCGATAGCACGGGAGGCACCTGGGGCAAGTCGGAGGTAAGGGGGCGGCTGTATCGAAGGGGGAATGGGGGGGTCGAGCCACCACTT
>CAZQDO010000283.1:0-7839 GCA_964592085.1 uncultured Anaerolineae bacterium
CCCTTCAACATGCTGCTGGTCATGTTGCCCCTAATACTCCTCTACGAAATCGGTATCCTGCTGGCTAAGCTGGCTTAGAACCCAAAGATGACGAATAGCAAAGGAGCGAATCATTCAATGGCGAAGGATCGGGTTCTTATCATGGGCGCCGCCGGGCGCGACTTCCACAACTTTAACGTCTATTTCCGAGGCAACGAAGCTTACGAAGTGGTGGCCTTCACCGCCACACAAATCCCCAATATCGAAGGCAGAATCTACCCTCCAGAACTGGCCGACCCTTCGGCAGGCTCAGGGCGTGGCCCTCGCTACCCCGACGGCATCCCCATTTACCCGGAAAGCAAACTGACTGCATTGATCAAAGAGCTGGACATTGACCAGGTTATTTTCGGCTACAGTGACGTGTCTTATGATTACGTGATGCATAGAGCCTCGATGGTCCTGGCCGCCGGGGCCGACTTCCGTTTGATGGGCTGGAAAGAGACCATGCTGAAGGCCCAAAAGCCGGTCGTCTCCATCTGCGCCGTGCGCACCGGAAGCGGCAAGAGCCAGACCACCCGCCGGGTGTCGGACGTCCTGCGAGAGATGGGTAAGAAGGTGGTGGTGGTTCGCCACCCCATGCCTTACGGCGACCTGAGAGAGCAGATCTGCCAGCGCTTCGCCTCTTATGATGACCTGGATCGCTACAAGTGCACCATTGAGGAGCGGGAGGAATACGAACCCCACATTGACCGCGGTATGGTCGTCTACGCCGGCGTTGATTACGAAAAGATCCTGCGGGCGGCTGAGCAGGAGGCCGACGTCATCCTCTGGGATGGCGGCAACAATGACCTGCCTTTCTACAAGCCCGATCTGCACATCGTGGTGACCGATCCCCACCGGGCTGGCCACGAGTTGGCCTATCACCCCGGCGAGGCCAATCTGCGTCTGGCCGACGCGGTGGTCATCAATAAGATTGATACCGCCAATCTGGAGGGCGTGACTACCGTTCGGGAAAACGTGCGAGCCACCAATCCCGACGCCGTCATCATCGAGGCTGCCTCGCCCATCTTCGTTGAGGACCCGGCGGCCATCCAAGGCAAGCGAGTGTTGGTGGTGGAGGATGGCCCTACCCTGACCCACGGGGAAATGGCCTACGGTGCAGGCATCGTGGCTGCTAAGCACTTCGGTGCAGCGGAGATCGTGGACCCCCGACCCTACGCCGTGGGCTCTATCGTCGAAATCTTCGAGAGATACCCTCAGACGGGACCTCTGCTACCGGCCATGGGCTACGGCGAGCAACAGATTGAGGAGCTGGAGGAGACCATCAACGCCACTCCCTGCGACATGGTCATCGTCGCCACCCCCATTGACCTCAGGCGAGTGCTGAAGCACATCGCCCACCCCATGGATCGAGTCCGCTACGAGCTACAAGAAATCGGCCAGCCGACGCTAGGGGACGTGCTCAGCGGGAAGTTTGGATAGGGGGTGGGAAGAGGAATAGCTCCACGGAAAGTGCATCGCTCTTTACTTTAGGTGGAAGTTGGTGTAGAATAAGATTTGGTTTAAGCTACAGGAGGTATTGGAGGATGTCCAAAACACAAACTGCTCAACTGATCACTCCGCAGGGCAAGATACTCTCGCTTCCGCCAGGAATGTACGAGGTTATCCTCAATGTGCTTGAGGAGCGGAAACCTGCTCCTCGATCTACGCGGGCGGAAGTGCTGGCACTTATTGAGGAGACCCAGGGCAAGTACGCCGGTAAGCCCTCGCTTGTTGATGCTCTACTGGCCGAGAGGGCAGCCGAAAGAGAACGGGAGATGAGACGTGATCAAGAAAGAGCAGAGCGGTACTTCAAGAAGCAATGAGGAAGTCGTCCCACGCGCTTTCTACGTGCTGGATAGCTATGCTCTCTTGGCCTACTTTGGGGATGAGGAGGGAGCGGGCATCGTTGCCGATCTGATTAGGAGAACCGCCGAAGATGTCTCCCTGTTTCTCAGCCTTATCAATTTCGGCGAAGTGGCGTACATCACCGAACGTGAGAAGGGAACACAACAAGCTGTTGAACTGCTCGAAGACATCCGCCGTCTTCCCATCATTCTCAGCAGGATTGACGAAGAGCGCGTTTTGGCTGCGGCTCACCTCAAAGCGTACCATCCCGTTTCCTACGCCGATGCCTTTGCCATTGCTCTGGCACAAGAATTCGGTGCCGCCGTCGTCACGGGAGATCCAGAGTTCAAAAGGGTGGAATCCGTGGTTCCTGTGCTATGGCTACGCTCCATCGTCTCTTAAGGACGTGCCTGGTGCGGAGATCGGATAGGGTTCGAGAAGCGAGATGCCTCCACTCAGAGAGTGTCTCGCTCTTTACTGTCGGCGGGGGTTGGTGTAAGAGAATGAAACCCATCACACCCCAGTAGTTCCTGAAAACGCTATCATCATAAATCAAGGAGGAACGCAACGATGCGAACCGTGTACGCTGTGTCGGGCGGGGTGAGCAAGTTCACCAAGGCCCGCCACGACAAGACCTACCCGGCCATTGTCAAGGAGGCCTACGATTACGCCATCACCGACATCGGACTGGAACACCCTCAGTTCTTCGAGGCGGTAGATGGCACGGTGGCCTCTTACTTTTCCGACCACTTCTCCCGCCAATTGATGGCTGGCATCATGGCGCAGGATTACCTGGGGATGTGCCCGAAGCCATCCCATCGGGTGGAGGGGGGCGGGGCCACGGGCGGCATCTGCTTTCAGGAAGGGTGGAAAGCCATCGCTTCGGGTTACATGGACGTCTGCCTGTGCTATGGCTTTGAAACGATGTCCCACGTCGAAACCTGGAAGGGGAACGAGTTCATCGCCCTGGCTTCGGACGTGAGCTTTGACTATCCTGTAGGCGGTTTCTATTCCGGATACTACGCCATGATGGTCACCCGCCACATGGCCGAGTTTGGGACCACTCCAGAGCAACTGGCCCACGTCTCGGTCAAGAACCACATCAATGCCTATCACAACCCCTACGCTCAGAAGCGGAATCGCTATACCATCCAGGACGTGCGCAATGCGCCCACGGTGGCTTGGCCGCTGACCCGTCTGGACATTTGCGTGATGAGCGATGGCGCAGCCTGCACCCTCCTTTGCAGCGAAGATGGCCTGGCCAGGCTGGAGAAAGCGGGCGCGACCATTTCTCGACCACTGGTCAAGGTCAGTGGCATCGGGCGCGGGACGGACGCCATGCGCATGGCCGACCGGCCTCACCAGTCCCACGAGGACTTTTACCGCTATAACGCCCTTCCCAACGAGATGGACGACGATTCCAAGGCTTACTATAAAGGGCTGTGGGACAGGGGCTTCCGTTACCCCGGCGTCCATTCCTTCCGTGCTGGCCGCATGGGGTCTAAAGAAGCCTATAAAAACGCCGGCCTCACCGATCCGCTGAAGGAGATTGACTTCGTTGAGTTGCACGACGCCTACACCTCCAGCGAGATCCAAACCTACGAAGACATGGGCTTGTGCAGGTACGGAGAGGGTGGGAAGTTCGCCGCCAGCGGAAAGGCTTTCATGCCCGGCGTGGATTACGGCCTGGACCTGCCGGACGAACCGGTTTGCCCGGTCAACCCTTCGGGGGGGCTCATCGCCTGCGGCCATCCCGTGGGGGCCACCGGGCTGATGCAGGCCGTCTTTGCCATCTGGCAGTTGCAGGGCACCATCGCCAAGCACTTTGGCGACCCCACTTTGCAAGTGCCTGACGCTGTGCGCGGCGCGATCCACAGCCACGCGGGGACGGGCACCTACGTCACCGTCAGCATTCTGGAGAGAGAGGGTGCTTCATAGGTGGAGTCCCGAACTTGTTCGGGGTGTTTCACGGGTCGAAAAGTCACTCGTGCAAGTCACTTTCCGCAACAAGTTGCGGACTCCGTTTCAAGAGCGTAGGAGCAGCTTTTGAGAGAGTAATGAAACATCCTGAAAGAGACGAAGGAGTAAAGTATGTCTGACAAAAAAGAGATCGTCAGCAAAAGAGAAGAGACCCTGGGCGGCTACGTCCTCCACAACGTTCCCTTTCCACGAGAACTGAGCGAGGAAACGCTGGCCCTGCTCAAGCAGATGGAGCCCATTCTGATCGAGCAACCCTACAGCGTCACCTACCTGCACTCCTACGGACAGGATTCTCCCTTCTTCGCCGGCTTGACCAACAAGGTCTTCCTGGGCTGTCGTGAGCCGGAGACGGGCTATACCTACGCTACGCCGCGGGGACATTGCATGTACAGCGGCCAGGAGACGAAGTGGGTGCGCTTGCCCGACGAGGGCACCATCCACGCCTTCACCGTCTGCCACTTCGGGAGCGAGGAGTTCCTGCCAGAGTGTCCCTTCGTTCTCGTTCAGGTCGAGTTTGAAGGGGCCGACACGCTGTTCCTGGGTCGTCTCCTGGGCGTTGATCCCCATAACGCCACCACCGACTGGGTCGGCAAGAAGGTCAAGGCCAAGTACCTGCGACTTTCCAAGTTCAAGCCAACCGACGTCTACTTCGTCCTGGCGGAAACCTCGTAGGCCCGTAAACTCGTAGAATCTACGGATGTCAAGCCATAGGGGATAGGGAAGGAGGACGGCCCATGAAAACACCGCTTTGGGAGCCTTCCGAGGAATGTAAGAATCAAGCTAACATCACCCGGTTTATTGGTGTTGTCAACGAGAAGTACAGCCTTGGGATTGATTCCTACACCCAACTATTGAACTGGTCAGTCGAGAACATAGCGGATTTCTGGGCCACTATGTGGGAATTCGGGGAGATCAAGGCTTCTGCCGGGTACGATGAGGTGGTTGACGACCTGGGCAGATTCCCCGGTGCCAAGTGGTTCCCCGGCGCCAGGTTGAACTTCGCCGAGAACCTCTTAAGGTACAGAGACGATCAGCTAGCCTTTATCTTCAAAGGAGAAACCCAGAAGTCGGCCACCATGACCTATGGGGAACTCTACGACACGGTGGCGCGCCTGGCCAAATCACTGCGTGAGATCGGGGTTGCGCCGGGAGACCGGGTGGTGGGCTACATGCCAAACCTGATGGAAACGGCCATCGCCATGCTGGCCGCGACCAGCATTGGTGCCACCTGGGCCTCCTGTGCTACGGACATCGGCCCCCGGGCTGCGCTGGACCGTCTCGGCCAGGTGGAGCCGAAGGTTCTCTTCACTGCCGACGGTTACTTCTACAAGGGCAGGCTCTTCGACACCCTGGGGAACGCCGCCAAGGTCGCCAGCCAAATCCCTTCCCTGGAAAAGGTTGTCGTCGCCTCCTACGCGACAGAGAAGCCCAACATCAGCCCCATCCCCAACGCCGTGCACTTTGAGGATTTCCAGGCCAGGGAAGGCTACCTCCCCACTCAATTCGAACAACTGCCCTTCGATCACCCTTTGTATATCATGTTTTCCTCTGGGACCACCGGCAAACCTAAGTGTATGGTGCAGGGAGCCGGGGGAGTTCTGATCACTCACCTGAGGGATCTCATGTTGCACACCGACTTGAAGCGCGAAGACAGAATCACGTACATAACGACCTGTAGCTGGATGATGTGGAACTGGCTGCTGAGCTCCCTGGCGGTGGGAGCTACCGTGGTTCTGTACGACGGCAACCCCCTTTACCCCGATGCCGGGGTTATGTGGAAACTCATTCAGGATGAAAAGATAACCATCTTCGGCACCAGCGCAACTTACATCAATTATCTCCAGAAGCAGGGAGCTAAGCCCGGACGGGATTACGACCTGTCATCATTGAGGGAAATATCGCAAACCGGATCACCTCTTTCGGCCGAAGGCTTTGAATACGTGTACCGAGAAATCAAGGAGGATGTGCATTTCAATTCCATCACGGGCGGTACAGACCTCAATGCAACCTTCGCTGCCGGCAATCTCATCAGCCCGGTGTACGCCGGCGAACTGCAGGGGCCGTCCCTGGGAATGAAGGTCAAGGCATACGATGAAGAGGGCAACGCCATACTCGATCAACAGGGAGAGCTGGTTTGTGAAGCTCCCTCCCCCTCCATGCCCCTGTACTTCTGGGACGATCCAGACGGCCAGAAGTACAGAAACGCCTACTTCACCTTCTACCCTGATGCAAATGTCTGGCGTCATGGGGATTACATCGTGATACACAGCGACACAGGTGGCATGACCGTCTACGGCCGCTCCGACGCCGTTCTGAAGCCCGCCGGGGTGCGCATCGGCACAGCCGAGGTCTATGACGTGGTAGAAAGGCTGGAGGAAGTCGCAGACAGCCTGGCCATAGGGCAGAGCTGGCAGGGCGATCAGCGCATCATCCTGTTCGTGAAACCTGCCGCGGGCTTGTCTCTGACGGAGGAACTGGAAAGCACGATCAAGAAAGCGCTGCGGGAGAATGCCTCCCCCCGGCACGTTCCGGCCCTGATCATAGAAGTGCCGGACATTCCCTACACCTACAGCATGAAGAAGGTCGAGAGCGCCATCACCAACATCGTCAATGGCAGGCCGGTACTGAACAGGGATGCCCTGGTCAACCCAGAGTCACTGGACTACTACGAAAAGGTTCTCCTTGAACTGCAAGGAAAGGATTAGAACATGGTCCCAACGGACTGCGGGAAACTCTTAAGTCAGATCCAAGAGACCGAAGTATCGAACCTATGCCGCGACCTGGTGCGCTTCAGGAGCGTCAACCCACCAGGCGATGAACTGGAAATCGCCGAGTACGTGGCCGGCGTCCTTGACGAAGCTGGCCTGACCATTGAGATGATCCCCCACACCCCAACTCGGGCCAGTGTGTTGGCTCGGCTGAAGGGCAGCGGCGAGGCGCCGGCCCTGTTGTATACCGGGCACCTGGACGTCGTGCCGGTCGGCGCTGAGGAGTGGCTGCACAATCCCTTTGGGGGTGAGGTGGTCGAGGGCAAGCTGTGGGGACGCGGTGCATCGGACATGAAAGGCGGCGACGCGGCCATGATCGCTGCGGCCCAGGTCCTGGCGGCCGCCCGTCTCCCCCTGAAGGGCGATCTAATTCTGGCTTTTACAGCCGGCGAAGAGCACGAAATGCTCGGCGCTGCCGAGATCGTCGCCCGCCCGGATTTAGCCCCAGTTCAGGCAGTGGTGGTGGCTGAGCCGAGCCACAACGATGTCTACGTGGCTGAGAAGGGTGTTCTGTGGTTGAAGATCACTACCTACGGCAAGACCGCCCACGGCTCGATGCCGCATCTGGGCCAGAACGCCGTCATGATGATGGTGACTCTCTTGAGAGAGCTCGATTTGCTGATCGTCCCCCACGAGGAGCATCCTCTACTGGGCGGTTTCACGCGCAGTATGAACACCATCGCTGGCGGGGTCAAGATCAACGTGGTGCCAGACCGCTGCGAAGCGACGATAGACCAGCGCACCGTGCCTGGCCAGGACCACGCGGCCATCGTGCGTCAGGTGGAGAAGCTGATGGCTGATTTGGCTCGGCGGCTGCCGGACTTCCGCGCCTCGGTCGAAGTGATCAACGACCGGTTGCCGCTGGCCACCTCGCCGAAGGAGCCTGTAGTTCAACGCTTTTGCGACGTGGTGGCCGAGGTGGTTGGTGAGCGGCCTGCGCCCAAGGGGGTGAACTATTGCACTGACGCAGTGGAGTTTGTGCCGAAGCTCGGCGCTCCCCTGATTATCTGCGGGCCAGGCGACGCCCAGTTGGCCCACCAGCCGAACGAATACGTGGAGGTAGCCAAACTGGTCGAGGCGGCCAATATCTTCACCCTGGCTGCTGCGCGGTTGCTTACATAGCTGGTGATGGAGGCCACGAAGGGGCAAGGCGCACTTTTGCCTTGCCTTCTTTGTTGTACGCCCGGCATGGGCGATAGCTAGGGGGTGAAAGTCCCCTGCGGGC
>CAZQDO010000284.1:0-7779 GCA_964592085.1 uncultured Anaerolineae bacterium
GTGTACGAGAGATTCTCCACTCTCAGGTGGGTGAATGCGAGCAACGAGAGGATGAGGAGCAGGCCGATGGTGATCGCTCGTGCTACCAGCGTTGACGCCACTGTCGCGTTGAACGATTGCCGCGACAGGAAGTACAGTCCGATGAGGAAAAGCAGGGCCGTCCACACCTCGGCTCGCACGGAGGTCGCGTCTGCCAATGTGCTCGCCACGCCGATGTAGAAGACCAGCAGGAGCATGAAGAAAATGCCCCCCAGTACCGTGGTGAAGATAAAGGAGCCGATGCCTCCCAGGTAATCGGCCACCACGCGCCCCAGGAAGGCGTTGCCGTAGTGGATGACGCCGCTGCGGGCCACGGCTTCGGATATGGCGGCGATGGTCAGGATGTTGATGAGGCCCAACACGACCATGAGGGCAACGCCGACCAACGGCCCGACATCGGCCACCGCGATGGGCAAGGCCAGCGTGAATGCGCCAATGGGCAGAGAAATGGCGAAGGCCGTCCAGAAGGGGGGCAGGGACTCCAGCCAGCCGGCCAACGCAGCCCAGGCCCAGCGCAGGCGTTCGGCCAGTTTGGGACGGGCGGCAAAAACCCCCTCCAGCGGTTGACCGTACAGGTGGAGGTAAGCTTGCCGCACCGCTTCTGCATCCAGGCCCAACGCCGCCCGGATGCCTGGCACAGCCTGGTGGGTGAAGTCGTACTTCTGGCCCAGGAAATGAGCCATCGCCGCCCGCACTTGTGGGTTGTCCGGAACCAGATGTGCCCACTGCGGGGCATAGCGCTCCATATCCTGGATGGTGACACGAACCGGTGGTTCGCGCCCCAGGGCGAAGGCTTCCAGGAAAGCCAGGTCCAGTTCCTCGGCTGTTCTCTCTGTGAGGGTGGGGATGGTTGCTTGCCTCGACTGCACTGCCAGGTGTGCCGTGCGGCTCTCAATGAGAAAGAGCAGAGTTCTCGCTCGTCTGGCAGGCAGGCCAGTCAGTGCCTCTTCACGGGTGATCAGATCATCGGATGGCATGTTACCCTCGAGTCAGAATTCTGGACGCAGATTAACGCAGATTTTCACTGAATTTCTTTTTATCTGTGAAAATCTGCGTGTATCTGCGTCCCATATTTGTTGCAGGCGGCCACGAGGGCGTTGATCACAGCCTGCGCCTGGTCGACCGGCAGGCGGACGCGAATGGCGCTCTCGTGTCCTTCGGGTGGCGGGCCCAGGTCACTGGGGTAAAGGAGGCGGATGGGGATGGCTTCTTCTTCGAGCCAGTGGTTGATGGCCAGCAACTCCACGGCGTCACCGTCGGGCCACCTGGCGATGGCGTATGGAACGTTAAAATGAACGCCAGGCTCAAACGACCGGCCCTGGCGCTCAATGGCCGCCTCCATCGCCCAGTAGAGACCTTGCGGAAGCACGTTGGGCTTGGGCTCAAAGATGAGCACTCGCCCCTCAACTCGGCTGGAAGCGATGGCTTCAGCGTAGGTAGTAGCGAAGTCTTTGGCCTGGTCCGCGAAGTAGGTCTGGTCATGGGCTGCGATTCGATCCATGATGGATTCAGCCAGCGCAGCCCAGCCCGTCGTGTCTTCGGCTGGCTGCCTGAGCGCGTCGTAGACTGCTTTCAACAGCCCCCGTGTCATGGCCTGTTCCTCCCCCGTCAGCCCCACGGTGGACTGCGTGGGATCGCGCGTGCAGAGTGACGCAATCCGCCCCCACGCCAGGTCAGAGCGGGGGACGGCCGCTGCCTCCTTATCACTCCAGAAGTAGGCCCAGTCTCCGCCCAGGATCACTTCAACCCCTAGCCGCAGAAGACCCGGCAGACGGGACCAGTTGGCTTCGTGCCGATTCAGTATCGTGACACCCACGCCGGCCTCACGCCACCGGCTGACCGTGTCCGGAATCTCGGTGTCCATCGTCGGGTCGGGCCGGTCGCCGATGACGACCAGTCGGGCAAAACCGGTCGGGTCGGTCTCAGGCAACGCCTCACGCCAGAGCCAGGCCGAGCCGCCAGCCGTGTCGGGGTAGCAAAGGAGTTCGACGGCATGGCCAGCCGCGATCAGATTTTTGCGGCTGAGGGCAGCCATCACCAGACTATGTGGGTCGAAGGGGAACGCGATGAGCGCAGGCTGGCCCGGCGTCGTCGAGGGCGGGCCGGGGAGCAGATGCTCATCTACATTCATCACCTGAACAGAACAATCCAGCGGTGTTTCCTCCAGATCCTCTTGGAGCATGGCGATCTGGATATTATCCTCAACCTGGCCCTGGGCGAAAACCTGCAAAGTCATAGCCGGGGTACAGCGAATACGAACGCCCAGCACGTTCTCGGCACCGGCCCAGTGGGGGAGCTGGTCGGGATAAAAGAGCTGGATGACATCTGCGAACTGGTCGGCGTAGTCGGAACGGCGGTGGTCAATGTCCATGGCATCGGCAACGCGCAGAATAGAGGCCAGCAATCCGATGCGAACCGGCTCACCGCGTAGCACGTCGCACCGGTCGGGGTCGTACTCCTTGCGGTGCCATCGGCAGAGGAGACCGACCAGCCTGGCCTCACTGGGACTGAAGGGCAGTGAGCCGGCTGCACTCAGCTTCTCGACGGTCTCCTGGCTGATGACATTGTGCCGGCTGCGATCCACGACGTTCCCGACGTCGTGGAAGAGAGCGGCGGCGCGGAGCAAGTGTTGCTCAACCGGCGTAAGCCCCAGGACATAGCCCAGTTGGGTGGTGAAGGATTTGACCCGTAGCGCATGGCCGGGGCCGTGATCCACCATCTCGCCTATCTTGGCGCGAGCGAACTGGAGAATGGGGACGGCTGTACGGAGGGTGGCGATTTCCTGTTTGGAGTAGAGCCGGCTGGGGGCCAGCAGTGCGGGCCACAGTTGGGCCGGCAGCGTCCGACGACGGGTCCGTCCGAAGACCACTTTCGCCCGACCGTCGGCCGACAGGCGCACATGCCCGTTCTCAGCCAGAGTTGAGAGCGCATCACGAACCTCGGCTGCGTTCCGCCCCAGGGCTTGAGCCAGCGTGTCGGCATCGGTGGGGCCTTCGCGAGACAGGTAGATGACGATCTCACGCTGGAGACGCGGGAGATCAAGCAGGTCAAAAGGGCTCAGCGTCGTATCGGTCATCGTCATTCCTCTCCGCGATTTTTCGCTAATGTCCCCCGATTATAACACCGATACCGGTTACGGACAAATCAAGGCCCCCTTCAGCGGAGACAACGGGCATTGCCGGCCCCATCCGCTTCCTGACACGATACAAAAAGTTCCCCGAAAGTACAGTTCGGGGAACTTCAAAGAACCTGTCGGAGTGTGACTTCTCTGCTCACCCGATCAGCAGGTCTCACCCCAATGGTTGACCACCAGCATGATGTCTGCGATGTCAACGTCGGCGTCACCGTCCAGGTCGTAGCGCGGGTCCCAGCCGGTAGCGTGCGAAGCTAAGCCGTCGGCGTTGGTTTTGCCCCAGTGGATGGCCACCAACATGATGTCAGTGATGCCCACGGTGCCATCTCCGTTGAGGTCAGGAGAAGGCTCCACTGCCCCCAGCTTCCGCCGAAAGACGCCAGCCGCGACGGCAAGGCTCTGGGCCATGGTGCGGGCTACAAGTATCCCCATGATTATGCCGGGCACTGGGTGGAGCAACAATACCTGCCCGCCGCGTTGAAAGGCAAGCGATACTACCGACCAAGCGATCAGGGATATGAGAAGCTGATAAAAGAGCGGTTGGCGAGGTGGAGGGGAGAGGATGCCGGATGGGAGAAAGGATGAGTGATGCGAACACGAAAAAAGCGGGAGGCGCTCTATGCTCCCCGCTTTTGCGTGTGCGAAACCTCTGAAACCCTAGAAGTCTCAGAGGACCTTAGGGCTTGCGCCTTCTGACCACCACAACCCCCAGGGCCACGATACCAACCAGCCCCACCATCCCCAGCCACGGAGCAACAAGCCCCAGCCTGTCCACCGGCACCACGATGCCGCCCACGGGATAGCCGAAGGTGGCAGTGCAGGTCTTGTCGGTGTCCATGATGACCTGGCCGTTGGCATCGCAGTCCCCACCCCAGGTGACGAAGTAGGACTTGACGCCAGGGTGAGATTGCAGGGCGACTTCTGTGTTATGGCCGTACTCCTCCGTGCAGTCTTCGGCGCAGAAGATCCCTGCCGGCGCGCTGGACACCCTCCCACTGCCGCCATCTGTGGTGTTGATGTTCACGGTGAGAGTGTGGCTCCACACGACACCGTAGGCGACGGCTCCCGTGCCCTTGAAGTGGATCCACCCGATGTTCTCTCCCCAGGCGTAGCCGTCGAAGACGCCAGTGGCCGTGTCAATGGTCACCTGGCTGTGGGTGGGATTGAAGTTGATCCAGCCCACGTTGGTGCCCCAGGCGTAGCCCGACAGGTTGCCACTGCCGTCGTTGTTCACGCCATAGTTGTCCACTGCGATGTTGGCGTAGGTGTGAGCGCCGCCTCCCTCGTAGGTGCCCAGCCTGATCCACCCGATGTTCTCCCCCCAGGCGTAGCCCTCCAGATGGTCGTCGTAGACCGTGACCCCGCCGTGGGTGGGGGCGAAGTTGATCCAGCCCACGTTGGTGCCCCAGGCCCACTTGTTGTTGGGGTCAATGTTGCCCCCAGCCGCCTGGGCTACCCCGACCAGACACAGTACGACCACGGCGATCAATACGGGATACGTGATGTAAGTGATGACTTTTCTTAACATTTCAGTTCCTCCTTTTTTGATTCTTGAAGTTGATTATGAGCACTCCTATACACAACGCAGCGCAGAGAGCGGACGCTGATCCGACGCGCCTGGCCAACGACAGGCGAGAAGCCGCTCGCCGATGCGGGTGATGCGCCGGCCCGTTTCCCCGATCCAGGCCACGGGCAGGCCACTCTGCCACAGCACGTTCTCGATGGTTGGCAGACGGCTTTCGGGGAATCGCCGCCACCCTTTGGGCAGCAGGTTCTCCGGATAGCCGCCCCACAACTCCCACCACTTGCCCATCTGCACCACCAGGATGTGACCCGGCAGGCGGTCGCACAGCTGGGCCTTCTGCTGCGCAATCCGCAGCGCCGGCCGCGGCGGGGCAAACGAATAGGCAACCCGCTCGCTGTCCCACCGGAAGTATTCTTCCAGCCAGGGGAAACGCCGCCTCAGTCGCTCCACCAGCCGGTAGCACGCCGCCTTGCGGAAATGCGCCAGGTAAGAATTCAGCCACTGATAAACCGCTTCCAACACCGGCCAAGGCCAGGGATATACCGGCCGGGCACCATCGTCCATGGCCAGCCCCTGTTGGATGAGCGCGTTTTCTGCACAGGCCAGATGCTCGTAACAGGCGCCAACCACCCGTTTGCGCACCAGCAGGTAGTTCGGCCTGACGATGTAGCCCAGGAAATCAATCCCGTCGGATATCGGGCGCAGCCGCCTCCGGTCGTTGAGGGTCAGGCGCAGCTCGCGGGACAGAAACTCTCTGATTTGGGCCTCCCATCTTTCCAGAGCAGCCCTGTCTTCTGACAACAGGACGAAGTCGTCGCAGTAGCGCGCGTAGTAGCGGGCTTTCAGGAGGTGCTTGACGAACTGGTCCAGCGCGTCCAGGTAGACGTTGGCGAAGAACTGGCTGGTCAGATTGCCGATGGGCAGCCCGCAGTGCGGCGCAGCCTTGAACAGGGTTTGATGAGCGGGCAGTTGCTCGAACGCTGAGACCCCAGGGGTTTTCGAAGGTAGCCTGGCTTGCGAAATGGTCTTGCAATCAGGGTTTCGCTGATAGGAGAAGCATTTTGCGAAAACCCCTGGGGTCTTGATCTGTATCAGGCAGTTCTCTGTGGGCTCGTAGAAGACCAGGGCCCGAACGAGCCACAGCACCGCCGGATCGCTTTCTTTGGCCGCCAGCCGTTGGTACAGGATGTCCCGGTCTATGCCGATGAAGAAGCCGCGGATGTCGAGTTGCAGGTACCAGGCGCGGCGGGTGCCGTTGGCCGTGACCTTGCGGGCAAAGGAGCGCAGCCGCTCCACGCCCTTGTGCGTGCCCCTGCCTTTGCGGCAGGCGTACGAGTCGTGGATGAAGCGGCGCTCCCAGCGAGGCTCCAGATAGGCGACCAGGACGTGGTGCACCACCCGATCCCGGAAGTCGGCGGCGAAGATCTCCCGCCGCTTGGGTTTCTCGATCAGAAAGGCGATGGAGCGGCCGGGCCGGTAGCTGCCGCTCGTGAGTTCCTCGTGCAGGGCCACCAGGTTCTCTTCCAGGTTCTGCTCAAACTTCATGGCGTTGACCGTGCCCCGCTTGTGCTTGCGGCACTGGCGGTAGGCGCGGTAGATGTTTTCCAGGGTGAACAGGGGGTGATCGCGGATACAAACCATCCGTTCGAACATTTCTCTGCCCCGCATATAACAACGAATCAAGAGGATTGAGCGAATTCGTTGAATCCTGGGATTCGATGTTATATGCCTGACCGGGACGTTAGGACAAGGGGCGGCAAGGCCATCATTCTCCGCCACGGACGGGCCATACGTAGTTGGTGTTCGTCTTATTGTCGTTGTTCACGTTGCCATTGTTCAGGTTCACGTTCCAGGCGTTGGTCGTATTGTCCGCGTAGGTAGTACTGGACCAGTAGTTGTTCGACTGGACGCCGAAAGATCCGTCCACTTCTCCCATAGACCTGTCAGGTTTCTAAAACCTGACAGGTCTGAGGGACCACCGGCTGCCGATCCCCAACCAGGGGTACGACAGCCTGAATGACCATGCCTCGCTGCTGTGCAGCGTAGGCGGGACGGACACACAATGATGGAACGGGCACGCCCGGAAGGGCTATGCGAGACAGTCGCCACCCTCCCAGTTCTGGCCATGCCTCACCGCCCCAGATCCTACAACTTGTACGGCTAGCCACGGGCTGCGCGGCTGGATCCAGCCCGTAGGGCTTTGTTCTTTTAGCCCAGAGCTTCAGCTCAGGGCGGCTTGTGGCTTTGAGCAGCCAGTCCCAACCCAAGCTGCGCTTGTTGGGGTTCGCTCCCCGTATCTCCCTCTTGCTTTGGACGCTAGCGGCTTTGCCCCCGTGTCTTCTTGATCCAGCCCTCGTTCTGTCGGGCGATGTTGGTGATGCGCTCCGCCACGTGCAGGTAGCTGCGGGTGCTGGCAAACCCGCCGGACTCGTGACACAGCCGCGCCAGCACCTTGAAGCTCTCCAACTCCTGCCGCAGCTCCAGCAGGTGAGCGGCTCTATCGTCCCTGGCATTATTGGCCTCGATGATCTTCTCCAGTATCCCCCGGCTCTTGTTGCGCAGGTCGGTGCCCAGGGTGTACTTGTGATAGCGGCTGAAGTTCCGCACGATCTTCTCGATGTGAACGGTCAGATCGTAGGCCTCACGAAAGATGGGCAGGTGTTCATAGCGAGCCATACTCTGTGTTCACCCTTATCACTTCCTGGATGTGGCGCTCCTTCTGCTCATCCTGCAAGGCGATGGCCACGGAGTACCCCACACGCGCCAACTTGCCCACGTAGGCATCAAGCCCGGATTTGGGAAACCCGCCCAGCACCACCGGAGCGTCCACGTCCCCTGCCATCCGCAGTTTCAAGCCGGTCACTTGCGAGACCGCCCGTGCGTCCTCATTGAGCACCTGCATGAAGGCGCCGACCTGCATCAGCAGGACGCAGCCCGGGGCCTCCTCCTTCAACGCATGGTAACGATCCACCAACTTCTGTGAAAAGATCACACGCTTTTTACCCCAAAAAACTCGCCGCGCGCGGCCGGGGGGGGGGGGGGGGGGGGGGGGGGGGGGGGGGGGGGGGGGGCGGCGCCGCCC
>CAZQDO010000285.1:0-7777 GCA_964592085.1 uncultured Anaerolineae bacterium
CGCATGTCCGGTGGTGTGGGAGGGGGGCGGTTAGGCCGTCCCCCTATCCCGATTCGTCACTACTGGCCCTTGCGGGCTGACGAGGTTCAGGCATGGCTTCTCCGCCTGGCCGACGACGAGGGTTGGTGGGTCCGCGAGGCTGCCCATAGCACACTGGGCAGCCTCCTCGTGGCCCACTTCGACGTCTTCTACCGAGTTGTCTGGTCCTGGACGCGGCATCCCTCCGCCAACGTGCGACGGGGTGTGGCCATCGCCGTGCGGAAGGCGAGCAACGAGCGGAGAGAGGAGTGGGCCGAGGCCCTCCTGAATCTGGTGGAGCCCCTACTCGCCGACCGCCAGGAGTACGTGCGCAAGAACCTGGGCCCCTATGCTATCGGCGACGGGCTCTTGCGCTGCCATCCGCAGCCCACCCTGGCCCGCCTTCGTCGCTGGGCCGACGACCCAAGGGAGGAAGTGCGCTGGAACGTGGCCATGGCCTTCCGCAGCTTCGGAGGCACTCGACATTTACAAGAGGCACTGGAGATCCTTGGCCAGTTGGCGACTGACGAGCGGCGCTTCGTCTGGCGAGCCACCGCCTCCGCTCTCCATTATCTTGGCCGCCGCCAGCCTGAGGTCGTGCGGCCAGTTCTGGAAGGCTGGCTTCAGGATGAGCAGCGGGCGCCAGCGGCCGAAGTTGCCCTGCGCTATATCCCAGATTCGGAGAAGTAGAGCACTGCGCCAACGCAGACAGGCCACTGAGAGACCGAGGTCAGGAGATACCAGATGAAAAACTGGGAAAGTGAACTCTTAGCCGATCCGACGGAATGGCTGCTGAAGCCCGAGAATCCCTCGGTCCGCTACTGGACGCTCACCAAATTGCTCGGCCGAGCCGAGGGGGATGCGGAAGTGATCGAGATGCGTCGGGCGATCATGGGGCGAGGGCCGGCGGCCGAGATTCTCTCCCACTATGTTGGCGATGGACGTTGGGAGGGTGAGCGAAGTTATTACACCTACAAGTACACCTCGACCCATTGGCAACTGCTGCTGCTGGCCGAGCTGGCCGCTGATGGGCAGGATGATCGCCTCGCCGCTGCCTGCCAGCGAATGATTGCCGAGGTGTACGATGAGGATCGCTCCACCATCTTGCCCTGCTTTCACGGCAATCTCATCGGTTACCTGCACGCCCTCGGTCACGGACAGGATGAACGGGTGGGGGAGTTCGAGACAGAGCTGGCCCGCGCAGGCACCGCGGGGGAGTGGCGCTGCAACATCAACGGAGACCTGCCCTGCGCCTGGGGCGTGGCGCGGGCGCTGTGGGGTTTCGGGCGCATCCCCAGCGGCGAGCGCAGCGGTGCCGTCCAGGAGGCGATTGAGAGCGGCGTCCGCTTTCTGGGCCGCTTTGAGCTCCGCCAGGGGAACTATCCCGGCAGCGGTCCACGCCACAAGTTGTGGAGCCGGCTCAACTTCCCGCTCTTTTACCAGGCTGACGTGCTCTTCACCCTGCGCGCCCTGGCCGACCTGGACCGCGTGAACGAAGAGCCCGCTTTCTGCAAGGCGTTAGAGTGGCTGCAGGCCCGGCGTCGGGACGACGGTCGCTGGAACGGCGCCAGTCCCTACGGCAGCCGTATGTGGACCCAACTGGAACCGCGTCGTCGGCCTAGCAAATGGGTCACGTGGCAGGCGCTGTACGCGATCAAGGCCGCGAACGCCTGAGCTAAGGAGTCATTCGAGATGGACATTCTTTTGGAAAATCCCCTTACCAATCTCCTCGATCTGGAAATCCACGCAGCGCAGGCTGAGGTCGTCACCTGGCAGGGGCGCGAGGCGCTGCGATTGGAAGACGGTTTAGCCCTGATCCCCGACCACAGGCCGACGGATGCCAGCATAGAGGTGCTGATAGGCGCTGATGGGCCAGCATATCCGGGGGTCGCTTTCCGCCTCGCGGATGCACTCAACTTTGAGCTGGCCTACCCCGTGCCTCACGTCAGTGGCCAGTGGGATGCGCTGCAATACGACCCCGTCTTTCATGGATCGAATACCTGGCAGGTGTATCATGACCTGGGCTACCAGCGCGCCACTCAGGTGCCAACCGGTCGCTGGTTCCGCCTGAGGGTAGATTTTTGTGGCGGCCGAGCCGCTGTTTCGGTAGATGGGCAGCCACCGCTGGTGGTGGAGGAACTGGCTCACCCGACCACGGCTGGGCTTTTCGGGCTGTGGACCTACCGTCCGGCCTACTTTTGCGACCTGCGCGTCTCAACTTGTGATGGGCTGGACATCCCACGCGGAGAGACGCCCAGCGCCGCCGAAGGCACTGTCGGGGCCTGGCTCGTGGAGGGTTACGGCGTAGTGACCTGCGAACCGAATGGGGTGATCAGCCTGAACCGCTACCTGCCAACCTCGTTGAGCGAGGCGCGCCTGACCCGGCGTTTCGCGACATCTGAGGGAGGGGCGGTGGCGTTGGAGTTCGGCTTCAGCGATGCCCTCACCCTGGAGTTGGACGGGCAGGTGGTCTTCAGCGGGGAGAACACTTTCAAGGGCTTTGCGGACCGCGCGGCGCGCGGGTACGTGGAACTGGGGATACAATCCCTCCGTCAGGTGTTAACACCCGGCACGCACTGTCTTACCGCGGTGCTGCGAGTGAGCGAGGGGTTCGGGTGGGGCTTGGCCCTGGCTGCCCATGGCGAAGGACTGCACTGGTTGCCGGCGGAATTGGGGTGACGTGGGCCTGGCTCCCTAAATCGAGAGGAGAAACATGCCAGAAGGGGGGAATTTAGTGGACAAAATGATCGCATATTGTGGCCTGGTGTGCACCGACTGCGAAGCCTTCATCGCAACCCAGGCCAACGACCTGGCTGCGCTGGAGCGAATGGTTGCGCGAGCGCGGGAACAGTTCAACAATCCGGACATCACCATCGAATCCGCCATGTGCGACGGCTGCCTGTCGAATAGCGAGCGATTGTGCGGCTACTGCTTCGAGTGCCAGGTCCGTGCTTGTGGCATGGGGCGGGGCGTGGTCAACTGTGCTCACTGCGACGACTACGCCCGCCAAGGCGGGTGCGAGAAGATCGAAGCGTTCTTTGGCATGGCACCCCACGCCCGCACGACCCTGGACAGCATCCGCGCAGGGCTGGCGGCGTGAAAAACTAGAAAAAGGAGAAAATGCAAATGGACAAGATCATCGCTTACTGTGGCCTGGTGTGCAGCGACTGCCCGGCCTACATTGCCACCCAGTCGGACGACCATGCCGCACTGGAGCAGGTGGCCGCGCAATGGCGGGAGGAGTACAACGCGCCCGACATCACCGTGGAATCCGTCATCTGCGACGGTTGCGTGACCGGGGGGGAGCGCAAGTGCGGCCACTGGTACGACTGCGACATCCGTGCCTGCGGCGTGGAGCGGGGCGTCGTCAACTGTGCCTACTGCGACGACTACGGTTGCGAGAAGATCGAAGGCTTCTTCGGCTTCGTGCCGGATGCCAGGGTCAGGCTGGACGAAATCAGGCAGAGCCTCTGAGGTGGAGCAGCCTCCCGCAGGTTGTGAAGCCTGCGGGAGGCTGTCTTTGCCAGCTATGACAATCAAGGAAACCAACCTCTTCTTCCCCAGCAGAGGGGAGCAAGCCATCCGCTTGGAGGGCGTCCTTCACCACCCCGGTGGGGGAAATCTTCCGGCGGCGATAATTTGTCATCCTCATCCGCTTTACGGCGGCGGTATGGGCGTTTCCCTGGTGGTGAGCATCGCTCGAACTCTGGCGGATCGCGGCATCGTGGCCCTCCGCTTCAACTTTCGCGGCGTTGGGCGAAGCGAAGGCGTATTTGGTGAGGGAGCGGGGGAGCTAAAGGACGTAGCCGGGGCAGTGGATTTCCTCCTCCGAGCAGAGGGCGTGAATGTGGCAAGGGTCTACCTGGTCGGTTATTCCTTCGGGGCCTGGGTGGGACTACACCACGCCGAGCGTGATCCCCGCATCTGCGGCGTGGTCGGCATTGGGCTTCCTCTATGGCAGCCGGAAGGAAGCCTCCTCAGCAACTACACCGGGGCCAAGCTCTTCATCGCTGGCGAGCACGATTCCGTATGCCGACTCGATAACCTACGCAGCTTTGTAGAGGGCCTGCCTGCTCTAAAGGAAATGCGCATTTTGAGAGGAGCCAATCACTTCCTCAGAGGGTGGGAGAAGGAAGTGGCTGAAGCAGTGGCTGATTTCATCGGCCAGAGAAGTTGACAGGGAAACGATGCCGGTGTATAATGGGTATAGAACATCGGTATTGACAGGGGGTATGTATGGGCGATACAGTAAAGGTTTCCCTGGTTTTCCCTCGTGGGCTCTGGGAAGAGGTCAAGCGACTGATCCCCAGTGGGGAGCGTTCGCGGATAGTCGCCGAGGCGACAGAGCGGGAGATACGAAAGAGGCAAAGGCTGGAAGCGCTGGAGCGAGTGCGCACTCTGGGTGATGAACTCGAACGGAAATACGGCCAGATGCCTAGCTGCGTCGAGGACATCCGCCAGATGCGGGAGGAGCGGGATGCCGAGATCACCGGTCTGCGTTGATGCCAACATCGTTGTCAAACTTGTGGTTCCGGAACTGGACCGCCCCCTTGCCTTAGCCCTATGGGGAAAATGGCTCAAAGAGGATCGAGAAATCGTCGCCCCCTACCTCTTCTCCTTCGAGGTCACTTCGGCCATCTGGCGGAAAGCGAGGCAGGGCTTAATGAGTGTGGAGGAGGCCAGGGATGCCGTCCATGGGGCCCTTATGCTTGGAGTGCGCCTACTCCACCCATCCAACATTTCCTTAAGGGCCTTCGACTTGGCTGCTCACTTCGACCGCCCCGCCGCCTACGATGCCCACTACCTGGCCCTGGCCGAGATGATGGAGGGCGAGTTCTGGACAGCTGATGAGAGGCTGTACAATGCCGTCCGGGACGACTTACCCAGAATTCGCTGGCTTGGGAATCATCAGTGACCGGGGAAAACACAGCGTGATCGTAAAGGAAACAAACTGCAAATCCATCCTCACCAAATCGGGCATTGAGGGAGTTGACTACGCCGTCAACCCCTACGTCGGCTGCCAGCATGGCTGCGTCTACTGCTACGCCATCTTCATGAAACGCTTCACCGGCCACAACGAGGAATGGGGCACGTTCGTGGACGCCAGGGTCAATGCGGCAGAGGTGCTGGCCAAACAGATGCGGCGGGCCAAGTCAGGCAACATCGTCTTCGGCACTGTGACCGACGCCTACCAGCCTCTGGAGAAGAAATACCAAATCACTCGCGCCTGCCTGGAGGTGCTCACGGCCTACGATTTCCCCATCTCCATCCTCACCAAATCCGACCTGGTGCTGCGCGACCTCGACCTCCTCCGCCGTCTTCATGACGTGGAGGTGGGCTTCACCATCGCCACCCTGGACGAGGACGCGCGGCAGGTTCTCGAGCCCGGAGCCTCATCTATTCCTGCTCGCCTGGCGGCTCTTGCCGAGTTGTCGCAGGCAGGGGGCAAGGCCTGGGCTTTCTGCGGGCCGCTTCTGCCCTTTCTCTCCGACAGCGAAAAGCAAATGGACGCTTTGTTCAAGGAACTGGCGCGGGCTGGCGTATCGCACATCATTGTGGACAGCATGAAGCTCAGCGGCGCGATTGGGGGTAGGGTCAGAAAGATACTGGAGAGGCACTACCCCGACCTGGTGGAAGGTTACCGCCACATCGCCGCCGACCGCGTGCCGTATCACGAGGCGCTGATGACCAGGGCGCGGATATTGGCCGAAAAGCATGGCCTGGCCTGGGGAGGGTGAGGGATGCACAGTTGCGTCCTGCCCCCCACGGCCCGAAACCTTAAAATTTTGCACCATCGCCCCAAATTGGGTCCCAAACACTTGACTTAGAGTGCACTCTAGGTGGTATAATAATACTGCTATGAACACTGAGATTGAAAACGGAATGACCATACAACAGGCTGCACGCGAGACGGGCCTCAGCGTGCATACGTTGCGCTACTACGAACGCATTGGCCTGATCTCGCCGGTAGATCGGGCGCCCAATGGGCACCGTCGGTACACGGAAGATGACGTCGGTTGGATCGGCTTCCTGAACAAGTTGCGGGCCACCGGCATGCCGATTGCCAAAATGAAGCAATATGCGGATCTACAGCGACAGGACGGCGACACCCTTGCCGAACGACTGGCGCTGCTCGAGGAGCATCGGCGTGAGGTGAAGAAGCGGATTCAGGAGCTTGAACACAATCTGGCTGTGATTGAACACAAGATTGGGTATTACTCGGAAGTACGGTAATGGCTGGTAGCGTCTCATGTTATGGAAGATGCGTATGCCGTAGTCTGACGCAACCTTCGTAGTCTAACGTCACCCCAACCCCCCGACGGGCGATTTCCCCACGATTTGAGGCAACTCCACTTGTTGAAGTGTTTCCCTATGGTTGGATACTCTTAGAGGGTATCTCCTCGGGCGTCTCGCCACTGGTCCGCAGGTGTCCAGTTGCGCGGATCTGATTCTGGGAAGGCGCTTCAGGCGGAACGCAACGCGATCTAGCAACTGGTAGACAGAAAGAGGGAGAGTATGCAATATCGCAAGTTCGGAAAGCTAGACTGGAAGGGATCGGCTCTGGGGTTTGGCGCGATGCGACTGCCCGTGAAGGAGGGAGAATACGCCAAGATAGACGAGCCGGAGGCAACTCGCCTGGTCCACTATGCCATTGATCACGGCGTGAATTACGTGGATACCGCGATACACTATCACGGCAGCAACAGCGAGCGGTTCCTGGGTCGGGCGCTCAAAGGCGGTTATCGAGAAAAGATCAAACTGGCCACCAAGCTATTTCCTCTGTACGTCGAGACGGCCAGCGACTTTGATAGGCTGCTCAATGAGCAACTCGAAAAGCTGCAAACCGACCACGTCGACTTTTACCTTCTGCACGGCATTAACCGCACCTGGTGGCCCAAGATACGTGATCTAGGCGTGCTCGAATGGGCCGAGGGGGCCATCGCCGACGGGCGCGTCGGTCACCTGGGTTTCTCGTTCCACGACGAGTACCCCGTCTTTCAGGAAATCGTTGACGCTTACGACAAGTGGGCGATGTGCCAGATCCAGTACAACTTTGTGAACGGCGACTACCAGGCCGGCACGCAAGGGCTCAAGTACGCTGCGTCCAAGGGATTAGCCGTGGTGATCATGGAGCCCCTGCTGGGCGGCATACTCGCCAATCCACCGCAGTCCATTCGGGTGCTCTGGGGCGCTGCGCACGAGAAGCGTACGCCGGCTGCCTGGGCGTTGCAGTGGCTGTGGAACCAGCCAGAGGTATCGGTCGTATTGAGCGGAATGAGCACGATGGCGCAGGTGGAGGAGAACGTGACCAGCGCCGGCGCTTCGGGCGCCGGCACACTGGGCGAGGCGGAACTGTCGCTGGTGGACCGGGTGATCGAGGCGTACCGGGGGTTGAGTCTCATTCCTTGCACAGGGTGCGGGTACTGCCTGCCCTGTCCGAATGGTGTGGATATCCCACACAATTTCAAGCTCTACAACGACGGCGCGATGTATGAGCGAGAGAATCCTAGAAAGATGCGTGGGTGGTACGGACACATGTTGGAAGGCTTTGAGGGGGAGTGGCTCGTCAAAGGGCGGGCCGCCGAGTGCCTCCAGTGCCGGGAGTGCGAGGACAAGTGCCCGCAGAACATCCCCATCAGCGAGTGGATGCCCGTCGTGCACCAGGTGCTGGGCGAAGGCAAAGCCTATGACGAGTGTCAGCTCCCTTAGGGGCTGTAAAAGAATAACTTCCCACGTGGTGTCTAGCGAGAAATCATCC
>CAZQDO010000286.1:0-7759 GCA_964592085.1 uncultured Anaerolineae bacterium
GCCTTGCAGGAGGCCCACGAGCAGGCCGTCATCACTGCGGCGGAGGGGCGGCTGGTGGAGGAGTTGGTGGAGAGGGCCCTGGCGGGCCGGGGCATCGTCTACACCCGCTCGGCCAAGGACCGGAGCAAGCGGAGAAGGGGAGTGTGATCAAACTCCTATGGTAGCTGCTGTTTCATAAGAGTTCGGGGGAACTCGTAGGAACTCAGGGGAACTTCTGACTGGTGACCAAGGACGATTTGACCAAGGATGATTCGACTATGAGAATTGGCGAGATTATTGAAACGGGGACGACGGGGTTTGTGGCGGAGAGCCTGGATCGCAAGCTCAACCGGCCACCGGCCCTGGGCAGCCTGGTGAAAGTTGAGGTGGGCGAGGGGGGCTGCGTTTACGGCGTGGTCAGTCATGGCACTACGGCGGGGTTGGACCCTGGCCGCCGCGCCGTGCGGCGCAGCACTGAGCGGGTTTACGACGAGGCCATCTACGACGAGCACCCGGAGCTGAGGCATACCCTGCGCACCGAGTTCGGTGTCCTACTGGTGGGCTGCGTGGAGGGCGGAGCCATTCGCCAACACCTGCCCGCCCAGCCTCCGCCCCTTCACTACTCAGTGCACAAATGCACGGAGGATGAAGTACGAGCCTTCAGCGAGGGACTCTACTACCTGCGCCTGCTCCTTGCGGCTCCTGGCGAGGTGCCATCCGAGCAGCTCCTGGCTGCCCACGTGCGGCAGGCCTATCGCCAGCGAGGCCAGGACAGGGAGTGGCTGGAGCGGGCCGCGCGGGAAATCGCCGCCCTCCTCAAGCATGACTACGAGCGGTTGATGACGGTGTTGTATGGGATTGAGGCCGCTGCAACGGATGGATAGCGGATAGACGGATGAGGAAGCGCGCATCCGTTTATCCGCTGCGTGTCCGTTGCGGCAAAGGGGATGACGGTGTTGTATGCGATTGAGGCTGGGTAGGCTCGGCATTGCATGGAGATGATGCTATGATCAGTGGGACAGAGATAATATTGCGCATGGGATTATTATTCAGCTATTTCGCGGTTGCCTATGTTTTGGGTGATTGGAGAGGCGTCCTCTTAGGAGCACTAATTGCAGTACTGGGTTTATTCTCTGCGATCATATTAGCGTACGCAACGCGCGGGAAGCGTGGTTGGAGTCGTTTTCACCTCTTTGTTTATAGAATGATGGGAGGTATCAGTACTCCATATACCCTTGTTGAAGATGGCAAAGTAGTACTTGCCCAGTCACTGCCAAGGCTCTTTGATTGGTATCCCAGGATTCTCGTAGTAACTCCCGGGAATGCCGTAGTCATTGACAAGGTGGGTGGATTAGCAAGAGTGATTGGGTCTGGTATGGCATTTCTGGAACCATATGAAAGAGTGCGATCCGTCGTTGACCTTCGTTCACAGGTGACCAGCCTTGAATTAGTGAGTGTGCCTACAAGAGACAGGGTTCTTCTTGATATCCACGCTACATTATTTTACCGCATCAAATCTACGCTGGACCAGGCAGTGTCTACACCTACAGATTACCCTTTCTCCCCTGACGCGGTTCTCAAAGCTACTCTAAGTGTCGCTGATTGGAAGGCGGCGACTGAGACTATCGCAGCTACTCTAGTTCGCGACGTTGTTGCCCGATACACTGTGGACGATCTTTTTGGCCGGGGATTTGAGGTAAATTCAACAAGAGTCACGCCAGCTAATTTGATTGAAAACGAGTTACAGGGCCTACTGGAAATATCACTAGCATATTGGGGAGTTACTGCAGAAAGGGTTGTAATCGAATACATACGACCTCCTCAGGAAGTAGTTCAAGCATGGAGTAAGGCATTCAAAGCAGAAGCGAAGGCTGAAGCGGAGGCTGGAAGGATGGCCCTTCGATATATTGAAGTACTGGAAAGACTAGCCAGCGATGAAAAGGTTAAGAGACTCATGCCTGAGCCTGACGCTACGATTTTGTCGAGGGTAGAGAACGTAGCAGAAAAGCGCAAAGATGCAGCGGATATGGTCCTGCGATACTCTGTAACTGTTGAAGAATTGGAGAGGATTGAACGCAATTGGCCCAACTGGGAACTAACGATATCCTCAGCCCTAATCGAGCAGGGTGCTATTCAAATAGATTCACTTGTCGAAATCCCTTCAGAGAAAAAAGAATACGCTATGCAACGCTACCTTATGGAGCATTCGGAAGATAGTCTTGTCTATTATGAGACCACAGGTATTCTAGAATTGAAGAGTGCTGAAAAAGTACGGGCGTTCTTTCAGGAGTGGGACCAAATCGCGGCCCATGTGGCAGATGAATAAGGGATGACTAGTACTATGAGATCACAAGATGCCTTCACCCGTCACGCGCGTACACTTATAGAACACCTGTGTGACATTCTGGGATTTGCTCGTTCTTCAATACGCCAGATTGAAGCTGACGATCAAAGCTATTGTCTCTTCGTCATCAATGCCGCTCCGGCATTCGAGAACCTCAGATTAGCCAACACTCTGCCAATCGTGGTTTCCCGACGGTCTCGATTGTCGAATGAAGATTTGAGTCAACTGCGCGATCTTCTGGGCTTATCCTATCGGGTTGCTCTTCTTATTCTACTTGCTGAAGGCGCGGCAATAGGTCGCGCACGACGACTTTTAAGAGGCAAGATGCGTCAAGTTTACGCCTACGACATAATTGCCGTAGGGCGTGAAGACATGCAGAATATTGTGGTTCGCAAAGACCCCCAGCGAGCCCTGCGGCAGTTTGTGCTTTCTGAGGTAGACCTTCTCACTGTGTCCCCTTTTGTTGTCACTGGACCTACATCCGATGATATGTTCTTCGGCCGCGAGCCTGAGATGCGCGAAATCACCGAGCATGCCGCCACTGCATCGTACGCTATCATGGGCGGCCGGCGCATCGGTAAGACATCTATCCTGGGCCGTCTGCACCGTGTCCGTCTGGCCGCCGCTGGCCTTCGGACTTTCTACTACCAATGCCAACACTTGCCGCAGACCGCGCCAACCCGCCAGCAATTTCTCGAGGCCGTAGCTGACAAGTGGCTTCCTGATCTGACCGACTTCACACTCTCATCATTCGCAGGCATCTTGGCTCACCTACCGGTTGACAAACCCCTCGTTTTCTTGATCGACGAAGCCGATCGACTCACTCGCGCTGACCAGGCAGTCGGCTGGCCACTCTTCGGTGAACTTCGCGCCTTGGCCGAGAGCAGACGTTGCCAGTTCATCTTTGCTGGAGAGCGAATGCTACGCGATGCGTTGAAGAATGGCAGGAGCCCCCTCTTCAACTTCGCCAACGCTATGCTCATTGGCCGCCTGGATTTCCCTGCTGCCGAAGAACTAGTTACCCGCCCGATGAAGCAACTGGAAATCACGTTGATTGACGAGGCAACGATCATGCAACGCATCTGGGATGCCACCTCGGGTCATCCCAACGTCGTGCAGCGGTTGTGCCAGCGACTCGTTGTGTGCCTCAATGAGCGGCGAGATCGTCGCTTGACCCCGGACGACATCAAGACGGTCGTCGTGAGCCCTGCCTTTCAGCGCGATGATTTCTACGATGTGTACCTGGAGCAAGCGACGGTGTTAGAGCGCATCCTACCCTTGGTGCTGGCTCAGGATGGCAATGAGCCATACACCTTGAGCGATGTATGCCAATTGTTGGATGAGCACCTGAATCTGATTTCCCCAACGGGAGAGAAGCCCCGTGTCGCAGAGGTGGATGCCGCACTGCGCCGCTTAACCGATCTGCGCTCCATTCTTGATTACACGCCACAGGGCTATGTTTTCGCTGTGAAGGCTTTCCCTCAGGTTATCGCCCACTGGGGCCAGGTGACGGTGGACGATGAGCTCATGATTCTCACGGAGAAGTACCGGGATTATGGCGATCTGACCGAGGACGAGATCGAGCAGAAGGAACGCAACAGATGACTACCCATCATTTTGTGACCGGTGGCCCCGTGTCGCCCGATTCGCCAGTCTACATCGAGCGCGATGCTGACGCCAAAGCACGCCGGCATCTGATACGGATGGAGTACATCACTCTCATTGAGCCAAGGCAGCAGGGGAAAACCAGCCTCATTCACCGCTTGACATGGATATTGGGTCCCAGCTATGTCTTTGCTTATGCCAACGCTATGCGGCTGGACAAGACCAGTGAAGTGTCCTGGTATGCATCCCTTTGCCGCAGGCTGCTCCATAAGGTGCACTTTATCCCCCGAACCGACCACCCTTCGCCTCCTTGCAACGGTTCGGAATGGGGCGACTTCATAGCTGACCTTGCAGAACGAGCCGAGGAGACCGGTTATTACTTAGTTATTGCCCTTGATGAGCTAGGCGACGTGTGGATGAACTGGCGGATTGGCTTCTTCTCCAATATCCGCGCCATCTTCGATGAGCGGCCGAATGAGCCCTGCTTGCAGCACCTGACCTTTATTCTGGCCGGGACTTACAATCCCCGTGCACTGATTAGCGATCCCAGAACTTCACCCTTCAACGTTGCTCAGCAAGTGCATCTACCTGACTTCACCCCGGCTCAGACAGCCCAATTGGTTGCTCACCTGGAGCTCCCGGCCGAGGATGCAACTACTGTCGCACAGTGCATCCATTACTGGACTGACGGGCAGCCCTATCTCACCCAGCGCCTCTGCCGCACCCTGGCCGAAGGCGAGGCGCCGGCCACACCGGAGGGTGTGGACCTCGCTGTGGATCGCTTATATCGCGAAGACCCAAATCACCTACCCCGTGTCCTTGAAGCATTGGACCCAGAGAAATACCCCCGGCTGAGAGGGTACGTTGAACGGGTTCTGGCCGGACATCGGCCCCAGTTCCGTCCGGCCAGCGAAGGTCGTTATCATGGCCCGCTAGCGCTAATTGGTGTCCTCAAAGCCGATGAACAAGGCCGCTGTAAGGTTCGCAACCGCATTTGCGAGCAAGCTTTGCAAGGAGCAGTATTTGAAATGTCCCACGAGCCAAGCTTCACTGAGCTACACCTGGCACTTATTGATCGTTATGACCTGGAAGAACTCCGCACCCTTTGTGCTCAGCTAGGTGTCTCCTTCGACGACCTGCGTGGCGAAGGGCGACAGGCGAAGGCCAGAGAACTCGTTCTTTGGTTGGAGCGGCGTGGCCGGCTGGATGAGCTAAATGCTATCCTTCGGTCAGCCCTGCAGGAATCAGACGAGTCGCGAATCAAGGTACAGGGTAGGCCACCACAGCAGGTTTCAGATCTCGGTGCTCAACTTGGGGAGATGGATTCCAAAGTGGACGTGCTACTGGCCAGCCAGATAGCCATTCGAGGTGACCTGAGGGAGTTGCGCCAGGCCGTGCTCGCTCGCTTTGACGCCAGCGAGCAAGCGATCATTGCTACTGTAGTGGACAGACTTGATCAGAGCCAGATGGCAGTCACCCAGGCTGTGCTGGATGCCGTCGAAGTTGGGCGTGTTCCGGAGAGCGAGTTGCAAGAGACTCTGATTGCAGTGCAGCATGTGCTGTCTGAGATTCGGCAGCAAAGACTTGCTCTTTTCGACCCCACCCTGGCCAGCGAGGTCGAGCGTTTGTCAGAGGTGATCGAAGCGCCAAAACTGGATGTGAAGCACAAACTGAAGGTCACGGCGCCGATAATCCCATTCATCCTATCATATGAGGGAGAGGTCGAACTGAAGAGTGGGCTGAACTTGGAAGTAGCTTGGCAACGGTTGGTAGCCAAAGTGCGAGGTGAGCGATGAGTAAGGGCGTGATTGAATCGCGCCCCTCGCGAACGCTCCTAGTGCGACGACCCATTGTACCAGTACAAGGCCGCATTTGGGCTTTGGAATCTGCCCCCTGCCGGGGACAAAAGGAGAAAACCCATCATGAAACCATTCCGCAAACACGTCGCCATCGCCGTTGATGGTGGTGGCATCAAGGGGGTGATTGTCACCCGCGCGCTGGCCATTCTTGAGGAGCACCTGGGCCAGTCGTCCCACGAGATCTTCCGGCTGGCGGCGGGCACTTCCACGGGCTCTATCATCTCGGCCGGCATCGGGGCGGGGCTGAGCGGGGCGGAGATGCACGGGCTCTATTGCGAACTGGGCGAGACCGTGTTCCGCAAGACCTGGCGCTATCGGCTGTGGCCCCTCACCCGCTACCGCTACTCGCCCGAACCAGCGGAGGCAGCCCTGAGGCAGCACGTCGGCGAGATGAAGATGGGCGATTTCTGGTCGGCTGACCCGCCCACTGACGTGGTCATCACGGCTTTCGATCTGGTGGAGAAACGCACGCGCTTCATCAAGCCCTGGAAGCCGGAGTACGCCAGGTTGCCGGTGGTCATGGCGGTGCTGTCCTCCTGCACGGTGCCCACCTACTTCCCGCCGGTCGAGGGGCGGTACGTGGACGGAGGCGTCGGCTCGTATGGCAACCCCTGCTACGTGGCGGCCTACGAGGCCCGCTTCTGCCTGGATTGGGACCCGGCCGAGACGACGCTCATCAGCCTGGGCACGGGCCGCGAGCCACACACCCTCCAACCCGGCGAGGCCAACCGCTGGTGGGCCTGGAATTGGATCGAGCCGGTGCTGGGCGCCTTCCTCCAGACAGCCGACGACCAGCAAGTGCACCTGGTGCGTACCTTTTTCGAGCAACTGGATTTCCGCCGCTTCCAGGTGGACTTCGACAGGGCCATCTCCATGGACGACGTCAGCAACATCCCTGAGCTCACCGCCTACGGGGATGAAATGGGCCGCAAGATCCTCAACGACGAGACCGACCGTGCGTTGGAGATCCAGGCCAGCCAGGCGCCACGGCGGTGGTAGAGGGTTTGGTAGAGCTTTGAGTTAGGAGGTCGTTAGCATGGAAAGGGAATTCACGGCAATCATCGAGCAGGATGAGGAGGGATACTTCGTCGCAAGCGTGCCTGAATTGCGCGGCTGCCACACTCAGGCTCGTTCCCTCGACGAGTTGATGAGGCGGGTCAGGGAAGCGATAGAATTGTGTCTGGAAGTGCAAGCAGAAGAGGGCATCCTACCGGCTCGGTTCGTAGGGGTTCAAAGAGTAGTAGTATGAGCAAAGGAGGCAAGCGGAATGATCGAAACCACGATCTCTAAGCCAATTCACAAGATCCTGGTGGACCTGACGGGGGAGACAAGATTCGATGTTGCTCTCCATCTGGCTACAAAGGATCTGGTGCGGCTCAAACTCAAAGAAGCTGAAGAACAGCGGAAAGGGTTTGAGGGGCGCTACCAGATGGCATTTGAGACCTTCAAGCGGGCGTGGAGTGAAGGCCAGATTCCAAACAAGCATTCCTATGAAGTGGAGCGCGATTACTGGGAGTGGGAAGCTGCTGTGACCGACGAGAAGCGGCTACGGGAGACTCTGGAAGAGTTGCCATGACCGTTGCCGAATTTGAACACCAAGTTTTCTTGGTTGCAATAGCATCGCCTATTTGTGGAATCCCCGTCATCCGTCGCCTGATGCCGACTTCAATCAATCTGCGCGTGCCGATGACTATCGGCGGATTCGTGGACGCGTTCCATAATGAGGAAACAGGTACGATGGCCTATGCATTGATTCAGGAGGGCCAACGGGTGTTTGGGGCAGACGATACCGGTGGCTGGCATGTCCATCCCTTTGATGAGCCTGTGCATCACAGGATGTTGCCAGGTGAGATGTCGTTCGCCGAGTTCATCGGTGAAATCGAACGGCATTATCAATCGAGGAGCGAACATGAAACGTAGACGACTAGGCGTAGTGACCGACGGCGCGTTTAACGCGGGGTTGACGGTGCGG
>CAZQDO010000287.1:0-7724 GCA_964592085.1 uncultured Anaerolineae bacterium
CCTCAACCCGCTACTGAACGAAGGTACATACGACCGCAGCCGCCTGAGCCTGACGCCGCAAAGCGTGGCCCTCTCCACAGCAGGCACGTGGAACTACGCATTGCCCTTGATCGAAGGCGCGGACGGCCTGTCGGTTACGCTCGAAATCTATGGCCTGGACGGCCTGGGCAACCGCACGTCCGAGCCCATCAGCCTGACCTATCAACTGGACGTGGTGCCGCCGGCGCTGACCACTACCGTCGTCATCACCATCATGTATGAGTTGTCGCCAACGCTGGTGTTAGCTGGCCAGGTGAGCGACGGCGGCGGTGTGGATGAAGTCTACGTGCGCGTGGATCCGCCGGATGCGGCCTCCTATCGCGACCTGACCATTCGCGGCGAAGGCAACTGGGTTTATGTGCTGCGGCCCGACACGGGGGGCACGTACACTCTCTGGCTGGAGGCGCACGACCTGGCTGGGAACGTCACCCAGGCGGGGCCATTTGAAGTTCAGATGGCCTGTACCGCCGCCGACCTGACCACCGCCCTCGTCAGCGCTGAGACTCCGGTCGGGGCAACCAGTCCCATCAGCCTCACCGCGCGGGTGACCAACAACGACGGCAATGAGGTCTCCGCTGGCCTGCCAGTGGCGTTCTACGTGGACGATGCCCTCATCGGCACAGCGTCTACCACGCAGGTCCTCGAGGAGGGTGATATGGAGCCGTTGTTCGGCTACTGGATCCACATGTCTCAACCCGGCACGCTGCAATACCCCACCAGCGGCGATTTGCGATTTTCGATTGCCGATTTGCCATTGGATCACCTTTCAATCGAAAATCACAAATCACAAATCGCAAATCCTACTCACACCTGGGCAAACTTTTATGGGACGGCCTATCTGCCCGTAGGCACCACCGTCCAGGCCGTTGATCCCGACGGCGTGGTCTGCGGCGCTGTCGTGGTCGCCCATGCCGGCGTCTATGGCCTGCTGCCCTGCTATGGCGACGACCTGACCACTCCCGAAGATGAGGGCGCGCGGCCTGGCGACACGATCCGACTGATGGTGGATGGGGAAATGCTAGGTACAGCGGTGTGGACGGCTCACGGGAACCTGCACTGGGTGCCACAGGGGTCTGTACTTCCCTGGCAGGTGTGGTTGCCCGGGGTTTGGAAGTAGGGATGAAGCGAAGACATCTTCTCTCAACACCGTGGCAAGAATAGCCAGCCTCATCACCCCGCTCATGTTACTCCTGATGCTTTTCACGGGATCGAGCCAGGCCAACGGTGTGACCCCCACCAGCCAGTGGGTGAACTTTTGGAGCGTTAACTCTACGTTCCTGGGCCAGCCAGTTCCCCCGGGAGCCGTCATCGCCGCCTTCGATCCCGATGGAGTGCAATGCGGCGAGTTCACCGTTCTGTTTGAGGGCACGTACGGCCTCATGCCCTGCTATCGCGACGACGACACCACCCCTGAGGACGAAGGTGCCGATCCCGAGGACGTCATCAGCTTCACCATCAACGGCCTACCGGCTGTGGTTGGGGGACCGGATGACCCCATCTGGACCAGCCACGGCGATGGGCATGAAGTTGATCTGGGAGTGCCCGATGATGACGGCGACGGTGTGGCCGATAGCGAGGACAACTGCCCTACCGTCTATAATCCAGGCCAGACAAATAGCGATAGCGACGGGCTGGGCGATGCCTGCGACAACTGCCCCGATGACTTCAACCCAGACCAGACCGATGCCGATAGCGATGGAGTGGGCGACGCCTGCGACAACTGCCCCGACGACTTCAATCCAGACCAGGCCGATGCCGATAGCGACGGAGTGGGCGACGCCTGCGACAACTGCCCCACCATACAGAACAAAGACCAGACAGACAATGATGGCGATGGAGTGGGCGATGTCTGCCCTCGCCTCACCGTCAACATAGCCGGAGACGGAGCGGCGACCAGGGCCCAGGCCGACGGCTGGAGCGGAATGGTGACCAGCAACCCTGTCGGGATCCGTTGCGGTGACGACTGTGCAAGCGATTTCTTCGAGGATACCACTGTCACCCTGACAGCCCATCCCGGTGTCAAATCCTACTTTGTCGGTTGGGGCGAGGACTGCTCCGGCGCGGGGTTCACCACCGCAGTCACCATGGACGCCGACAAAACCTGTACCGCTGCCTTCGGCTATCCCATCGGCGGCATCGCCGTGCCGGTGAATAAGCGAGAGCTTCTGGGTTCGCGGCTGGGGCTGGCGCCGCTGGCTTCGCTGGCCGCTCTCACGATTGCAATGGTCAGGAGGCGCAAGACCTAAAAACCTATATCCCCGAACTGTTGTGCCAAACTTCGTTTGGCCTATGCAAAAGGTTCTGGCGAAATGTATGCCAGAACCTTTTTGTTTCGAGGGCAGGGCACACTTTGTTCGTTGACTCATTACTCGTTGACTCGTTACCTCATTCCCTTATTTCCTGCTCTTTGGTGCCACCCTGATCGTCTTCTCCTGAGTGTAAGTCACCAGGCCGGGCACAGCCCCCTTGGTGGGACGCACGTGCCGTCGCTCGGTGTAGGCCACGTCCACGTAGGTCGAACCCCGCGCCTTGGAATAGTACGCCGCCAACTGAGCCGCCTGTCGCAAGGTAGTTTCCGGCACCTCCTGTCCTCCGGTCTTGACGATGACGTGAGCGCCGGGCGCCCCCCGCACGTGCAGCCACAGGTCATTAGGCGCGGCCCGCCGAAAGGTGACCTCCTCGTTCTGCCGGCTGTTCTTGCCCACCAAGATGAGCAGGCCATCTTCGGAAGTCACCGCCAAAGGCTCACTGGGCTTCACTTTCCGTCGTCGGCGCTTTTCCCTGATATAACCAGCTTTGACCAAGCTGGCCTCGACCTCTCGAATCTCAGGCCGATTGGCCGCCAGGTCCAGGTCGGTCTCCAACTGGTCGAGGTAACGCATCTCCAGCTCCGCTTGCTGCAACAGGGCGGGAATCTCTCCAGCCGCACTCTTGGCCTTCTTGTATCTCCCAAAGTAATACTGGGCGTTCTCCACTGGCGAGATGGTCGGGTCCAATTCGATCAGCAGGGGCGGCTCATCAGGTCCAACGGGCGCCGTCAGCTCCCGCTGCCCAGGCTCGACGCGGTGAGCATAGGCCAGGATCATCTCCCCCTTGAGGCGCAGTTCCTCCACCTGTGCCTGCGAAACCCTCGCCCTCTCCAAAGCCTCCTGCCTCCTCCGCACCCTCTCCCTGGCCTCGACGACGACCTCCCGAACCCTCCGCTTGGCCACTGCATAGGCACCCTCGCCGGCCCGTTGCCCGTAGTAAGCCTCCACTGCCTGGCTGATGCTCTCCATCTCCTCCCAATCGCCGTATTGGGTCAGGGGGTAGGGAGCGAAAGCCACCAGGCCCTCGTCTCTCCTCACGATACACGGCTGCCAGCGGTGCTCCCAAACCGGCATCAGCATCTCCTGAAAAACATCTAGCATAGGGGTGATCCTGGTCACCTGAGAGACGGCCGCCTCAGCTTCCCCGGTTGTTCGATAGACCGCTTCCCTGGCCATGAGGGGGCTGACGCCGCGGACGCCTGCCACCAATGCCCTCCAGATGGGGGACTCAGGAAATGCACCGGATAGGATGTCCCTGAGACGTAGCTCGGTGACATCGGTGGGGTCGAGCTTAGACTGGGGCGGTGGGGGAACGTAGACCTGCTGAGGCAGGATGGTGCGGTAGCGGCTCATCTCAGGCCCCACACGCTTGACGCACTCCAGAATGAGACCTTCTTCGGCAACCAGGACAATGTTGCTGTAGCGGCCCATGACTTCAACGATCAGAGTGGTATCGCCCTCTGGGTGCTGAACGGCGATATGGAGGGCCCTCTCAAAAGGCGGCTGCTCAATGGCCGCGATCCGTCCTCCCCGCACGTATTTGCGCAACAGAAGCAGGAGCGGCGTGGTTTTCTCCACCCCACGTCGCAGCTTCTCCCCCGCCAGGTGCAGGCGGGCGTGCTCAGGATGAGCCGAGGCCAGCAGGTATCTACGCTCCCCGTGGGCGTAGACCTCCATCCCTATGGAGAGATCATTGGGCAGGAGAACCTGCTGCACCCGCCCGCCAAGAATCTGGGTCCGTAGCTCGTCGGCCACAGCAGCCATCGTCAAAGCATCAAAATACATCTTGCACGTCTTCCCGAATCAAGGGTCGCAAGGAGCCCTCTATGGCTCTTTTGTCTCCTCTGCCTCCTGTGCCCTCTCTAACTCCGCTTCCCAGTCCAGGTGCAGCTTGATAACGAAATCATCCAGGGTATCGTCGCCCTTGATCCTGATCCTCTTCAGCTCGAAGGGCTGCTGGGAGGATTGCACGTCGCCCTGGTTTATGGTGACAGCCCCCCAAAAGTAGGCCGAGCGCAAGACGTCCACCACTTGCTGATCGTACATGCCCGAGGGATAGGAGAAGAACCGCGCCGTCTTCCCCGTGCGCTCTTCGATGGCCTCTTTGGAAGCCATGATCTGCCAGACGACGTAATCAACGGGTTGCCCCCTCAGATCGGGATGAGTGTAGGTGTGAGGCTCGAACTCCATGCCGTCAGCGCTCATCTCCTTGACCTGATCCCAGGACACGTATTCCTCGTTCTCCTGATCAATGGGAGCGGTGATCAGGAAGAAGGTCCCCACGAAGCCATGCTCCTTGAGCAGGGGATATGCCTGGGTATAGTGACACCGATAACCGTCGTCGAAGGTCAGGATAATGGGCTTGCGAGGCAGGCGTTTGCCTATGGCCAGATAGTAGATGAGGTCGCCCAGGGTGATGGATTGATACCCAGCCTCGGTCAGGTAGCGCAACTGTTCCTCAAAATCCTGGGGCGTGACAGAGAGGTCCCATCGGACATCGTCGGCATCGGGCGGGGGGGCAGAGATGTAATGGTACATGAGGATAGGCACTCGCGCTTCCCGCTCCACCCTATCCGGCGTAGGCATGGGCGTAGGCGTTGGGGTAGGAGTCGAGGTAGGGGTGGGGGTAGAAGTGGAAGTCGGGGTCGGGATGCGGGTAGCAGTTGGGGTGGAGGTCAAAGTCGGGGCACGGATGACAGTTGGGGTAACTGTCATGGAGCGCCCGACCTGGATCCTGGTCCGAGTGGGGGTGCTCGTCGGAGTCATCGTCGAGGTCGAGGTAGCCGTCGAAGTCGGTGTCAGAGTCGAGGTTGAGGTTGGGGTTTCCGTCGCAGTCGGGGTCAGGGTCACTGTCGAGGTTGGAGTCAGGGTCGCCGTTGGGGTCGGCGTCGGGGTCCCCAGCAGGTCTACGACACCAGGGGAAACAAAAAGCGATTGCAGCACAGTAGCAATGACTACTGCCAGAGGCAGGATGACTACCTTCAGGGATTCGCCCAACCGTGGTGGGACGGAAGTTCGCAAGTTTCTCTCCTTGGCTCAGCCGCCCCTAGAGGATACCGCAACCAAGGAAATCTGTCAAGTTCGACGAAGAAAGACCCTTAGGGTTTTGGAAACCCTAAGGGTCTGCGCCGGACTAAAGCGCCTCCACAGCTTCCGCATAACTGTACACTTCTATCCTCAACTTCTTCGCTACACGTTGGGCGTGCTCGTCCACCATTGGCGAGATAATCAGCTTCCTGGTAGCCTTTCGCTGATGTCCTTGCTCGTAAAACTCCACCTTGCGGCCAAAGGCATATACATCGCTGCGACTCATCGAGGATTTGATCTCGCAGATGATCAACAGGCCATCCTTGATAATAATGTCCAACTCCACTTGGTCGGGATGGCCAAAGACGTAGCCCGTTTCGTCAAACTCGGTGACGTTCTGCACCTCGACGGCAAAGGACTCCTCCAGGATAGCCTTCAAGGCGCCTCTGAAGGATTGCTCGGTGTGCAATCCCCACCGCGCCCCCAATGCCCCGATGGTACTGTCGTGCTTGCGGGATAGGGCTTGGATCTCTTGCAGCATTTGGTTGATCACCTTCTGGTTTTCGTCCCACTTCCTGTTTTGCTCGTCCCACTTCGTGGCTTGCTCATCCCACTTCCTGCTTTGTTCCTCACGGTCTCGACGCAAGGCCTCCAGGTTTTCGTCCCACTTCCTGTTTTGCTCATCCCACTTCGCGGCCTGCTCATCCCACTTCTTGCTTTGCTCCTCACGGTCCTGGCGCAGTTCGTCCAGCAGACGATCAAAGCGGCTCTCGGTTTCCGTTTTGTCCGCAAACTGCGTGCGAGCCAGGTGCAGGATGAACTGCTGTATTTCCTCGTCCTCGCGCATAATCGTGGGTAGCTCACGCCTGATGATCTGTTTGATTTGCACTGCGCTCATTCTTTTCCTCCACAGTCCTGTGAACTCCTGGCGACCAAGAGTGCACTCCCCACTGCCAGGGTACTACACGAACTTGTTCACGAGTCCCTCGTCCACCTGGGTACTGACTTTAGTGTACCACAAGAAAGAATAAACGTCAAGCGCCAATCCACTACTCTGTTTCTTATTCCGGCCACTCGGCGTAGGCATAGAGGATGTCCACGTACGACTGCTCGGCTCGTATCAGCCCGGCCACCTTGTCGTTTCCCTCAATGACCAGATACTCGTCCGGGCTGTGGGCACCGGCGCCGTGGCCCAGACCGCCGAAGACCATGGGCAAGCTGAGGGGCTCTCGGGTGTAAAGATACATCGGAGCGCTGCCCCCCAAGTGGGGCCAGATGCTCACATCCTCGACCCCGTATTGCTCGTAGACGCTCAACAACGCCTGCACCACTGGCTCCTTGACACTCGTCTTGGACCATTCGTACCCACCCAGTCGGCGAATCTGGATATCGCTGTAGCCGTGTTTGTCCAGGTGAGCCCTCATCAGGGGCACGACGTCTTTGGACTCCTGGTTGGGAACCAGGCGGGTGTCCACCTTGCAGGTCACCTTGTGAGGGAGGACAGTCTTGGTACCGGGGCCGGTGTACCCACCCCAGATGCCATCAATGTTCAAGGTGGTGGAATAGAGATACCTCAGGATAAGGTCGCGTCCCTCAACGTCATCAATCCAGTGCTCGATCTTGAAGATCTCTTTCCAGATTCTGTCGTCGAACGTGTCTACCAGCCTGTCCACCAACTCCAGATCCTCCTGGCTGGGTTCCGCCACCTTGTCGTACCAGTCCTCGATCAGGATCCGGTTGCCATCCTCAGAGGTCATGGTCGCTAGCGCCTGCACCAGACGCCAGGCAGGGCTATCGGTCACGGCCTTAAAGCTGCTATGGATATCGTACTGCTGCGGCCCCCGCCCCCACTCTCGTCCTGTGCACTCCAGTTCCATATAGATGATGCCCTTGTTGCCCAGGAACATCTCGACCTTGCCCTCCTGGTCCTGCGAAGCTTCCACGAAAAGGCAGGCATCGGCCGTGCGCAGCCGCTCCTGATATTTGCTGATGATCTGGGGGAAATGAGGGCTCCCTAGCTCCTCCTCCCCTTCGGCGGTAAACATGATGTTGACCGGCAGCTTCCCCTCCACAGCGATGATGGACTCCAGGGCATTGAGCCACATGCCATAGGGCCCTTTGCTGTTGATGGCCCCGCGGTTGATGATCACCTTCCCAAACGGCGGTTTGTCCACCAGTTGGGCCTCAAAGGGAGGCGAGGACCACGCCTCACCAACTACCGGTTGTACATCGTACATGCAGTAGTTGACGATGGTCCTGGGCGCCCCAGCATCATAGTAGGCCCAGACCCCAGGATGTCCCTCTGTCTCCACCAGCTCAGCTTCCTGACAACCCAGATCAGCATAGTAC
>CAZQDO010000288.1:0-7708 GCA_964592085.1 uncultured Anaerolineae bacterium
CGTCATCGGCGGCGGTTGGGAGAGCGAGGTGGCGGACGGAGTCATGTATAATGTGCGGACTGACGAATGGGAGAGCTTTGAAGTTCCCGTGAGCGGGCAGTGGAGGAGCCTGGGCCTGGCTCTGCTGGATACCGAGATCTACGCCGTGGGCGGCTGGAACGGGGACTACATGGACGCCAACCGGGAGTACACAGCCATCTTCACTGTGATCCTGCCCATGCTCGAGTCAAGGTGATCGCTCAGCCTTCCGTCAGACCCAGTTCCTCTGCCTTGTAGGAACTCGGGCGAACTCCTCATCAATAGAAAAAGTCCCCGAACCTTGTCGGTTCAGGGACTTTTTTGATCTCGCGAAACTGTGAGGATGGTTACGGGGCCAGGCAGTTGTAGCTGTACTGCCAGTCGCCGTCGGACTTGGCTCTGTTCTCCTGATTGACTATGCCCATTATAGGCGCTGCGGAGCTGGTGATGGTGCCTGAGCCGCTCCAGCCACTGGCGTGGCCTTCCAGCCAATTGAAGAACGCGACAGAGGCGCCCGGCTGCACGTTGGTGGCCGAGGCCGACAAACCATCGGAGTAGCTTACCGAGATGTCCGTCGCCACCGTGCCGACGTTCATCACCGTGAGTGCAGTGTCGTATCCGTAGAAGGCCTTAGATAGAGCCGGCGCTACAACCTGCGTCGTCCCAACCGTAGCAGCGTTGTAATTGGAGGCCTTGATCCCTGTATTCTGAGCAACGACAGCCACTACATCCGCCGCGCTGCTTGTAACCTTAGCGGACCCAGACCAACCAGAGGCGTGGCCCTCAGCGTTCTGTACGAACATGGCTGCCGAGTTAGGCCCAGCCGTTTTCGTCACTACGATACCATCGCTGTAGGTAACGGTGACGTCTGTGGACACCGAGCCGACGTTCTGCACTTGAATAGAGCTGATATAGCCGTAGTAGTCATTGAACAGGGCCGGCGCGTACAGGGTGGTGCCTCCATCGCTGGCGGCAAAGGCATTGTAGGTCTGAAGCACCGATGAAGTCATGTTATTGACCATGCCCGCCAAGTTGGAGCTTGACGTGACCTTTACCGAGCCATTGAACCCACTGGGGATACTGCCCGTGGTGGGAACCAACGTGTCCAACTCGACGATGGCCGAGGCGTTGGCCGCTACAGAGGCTACGTAGGTGGCAATTGATGCGCCAGTCTGGTCAAAGAACTCGAAGGTGATGTCCGCCGTTGCTCCAGCGTTCTGCACGACCAGTTGGCTGTTGAAGCTATAGAAACCCTTCAGCGCCACAGGCATGTACAATGCAGTAGCTGTCTCGGCTGCCCTGATGCCTGTGTAGCTGCCTCTCAGGATGCCGGGGGGCTGGTCGTAGCCCGCGCCGGAGCCGGCGTTCTCGTTGACGATGGCGGCGATATTGCGCTCGGAGCTGACCACCGCCGAGCCCCTGAATGAGGTTGCAGCACTATCGGGCAAAATGGTGGGGACGTAGTACGTTTCCGCCCCCCCCGCGGCAATAGGTGTGGGGTCAACATAGGTGTACACCAAAGTGCCGCTGGTGTTGTAGAACTCGATGGTGACCGTAGCCGGCTCGGTGTCCAGGTTGGCCACCTGGATACCAGCTACCCAGGGATCCGACCCATCCCCAGAGACCACCGATGGGACCATGGCCGTCACCATCAGGGCGACCATCATCGCCAACTTCAGCAATCTGCTTTTCATAGTCTTCCTCCTTCTTACTTAAAGTGTATTTTGGAACTACTACTAGTTTAACATACAAATGGCCGATTGTCAATAGTACTTTCAGGTTATTTGCTATCCACGTGATGCGTGAGAACGGCCTGTTCGCGAATCACGGATCATGTTTCACGCAGGCTCTTTACAGCACGACAGACAAGTAGAGTGATGATGGCCCAACAAATCTCGCTCACGGTCATCCAGAGCCTGAAAACCAGGGCAACGACCACTGCTACCCCAAAGGGTACGTATGCGCTCAGCAACAGAGAAAGGGAAACCTCTCGAATGCCCAGGCCGGCGGGGATGAAAAACGCCAAATGGCTGATCACACCGGAGATCACCAGGAAGCTGGCTACCGCAGGCAAGTGGGCCCAGGGCACGGGGAAGATCATATTGGCCTGCAGGTAAAAGGCAAGCCCGCCGAGCAACCAGGCGAAAGCATAAAGAGCTATCCAGACCAAAGAATCCAGGCGTCTGATCCGGCTGATGTTCTCAGCTCGTTTCTTGAAGAAGTACTTGAGGGCAGCACTGAAGCCTGAAGGGTACAGCACAATGAATCCCAGGGGCGCCAGAAGCAGCAACAGGTAATTAAGGGGGCCAGCGTATACCTGGCGGGAATACATCGTCAGGGGCAAATAGACGACCAGCCCTGAGAAAGCAGCCAGGGCCAACTCCCACAAGCTTCCCAGGGCGGTAAGCGACTTGGCGATCCCTTTCTTCTCGTAGAAGTAAGCTCTTCCCAGGACATACCAAAAAGTGCCAGGGATATATTTGATGAGGCCGGAATAGCAGTAGATCTGAAGATTGCCGCAGTAGTCCGAGAATCCACCCAACCGACCGATTACCTGGCTCCAAACGCTGGCCATCAAGAGAAAGGGCAAAGGATAGATGGCAGAGGCGGCCAATAGGTAACGATAGTCAATACTCCACTCATACTGAGCAAGTTCCTGCCAGTCGCGATAGAGGCCAAAGCCCAGGAAAAGGAAGGACCCTCCGGTGACAACAAGTGCAGCGACGAGCCTAAGGTCCCGTTTTTGGCTCACTCTCCTGATAGCTCTCACAGCCGCCAGATCTCCAAATAATTCGCTAATCCTGCCAATCCGTGCTCTCCCGCTTGACACAAGTCGAAACACTCGGTTCCACTTTCAGGCCGGCTTTCGACCGATTAGCACCACGCTGCTCGTGAACATCTCACGCAAGACGGGTATTCTGGTAATCAGAGATAGGATAGGACGCAGGATCCTGATCATATCCAGCCCCACTGGACGATGTATCTTGCACAATACCTCCAAAGAGCTAGACTCAAGGAGGCGCTCAAAATCTCTCACAGTGAGCTTGTTGACATGGGGCAACTCGGCTGCTCCCGTCAGCTCAATCCTGGCGAACTCGGGGAGGCCAGCATGGATGTGCTCGGTTTCGTCAATAGCTCTGGCCACATTGAGAAGCGCCTTCTCTGAAAACAGCACCTGACACCAGGGAAAATGGATCCAGTCCGTTAAATGAGCCCCCCAGGGGCTGAAGTAAGGCGGGAAGCTGATGAAAACCTCCCCCCCTGGTTTGATGACCCTCTGAACCTCTCCCAGCACTCCGGCAGGATCAGCTAAGTGCTCGAAGGTGTAAGTGGAGATAGCCAAGTCAAAACTATTATCTGCAAAAGGCATGGCTGCTGCATCAGCCACGACCAACCCAGGACGCTGGCTGCTATCTGGCTCGCGTTCCGCGAAACAGGATCGGGCGATTTGAACGTTGGTCTGGTTGATGTCCAGGCCGGTCACCCTCTTCGCTCCTTGCGAGAGATAGAACAGCTCCTTACCCCCCAGACCGCAGCCGGCATCCAGTACATCCTTGCCCTCTAGATTGATAAAGGGCTGAAATGCGGAGTAGGAACGCTCTGCCTGACCGAACTCCCACTGAAAATACGCCCTGGTTCCGGTCTTAGCTGCCATCAACTCTCCGAAGGGTCCGTAAGGTCGCTGATGCAGCTTGTTTAATAAGAAGATCAGTTTCTCCTCTAATTTGACCCTCACTTTGACTCCTTGGCACCGAACTCTCGCCAGCCGTCGCGCAGCCCCCTGAGGTACGGGCCCAGATGGCGGGCATTTCCCTTCACTGTCTCGCGGGCCAACACCCAAAGGACAAAGAGGGCCAACGACAGACGCGGCGGCCGACAATGCTTGAGGTAAAAAGGCACGATGTATTTTCCCAGATAGTACCACTTGAGGGGCGACTCCTCGCCAGTGCTGGCCGACACTTTGTGCCACATCACGGCCTGTGGCACGTAGACGATGCGGTAGCCACCGCGCCGAACTCTGGCCGAGAAATCATAGTCCTCGTGATACATGAAAAAGGCTGGATCGAACATCCCTGCTCGTTCGAAGACCTCCTGCTTGACCAGCATGGCGCAGCCGGTAGCGTAGTCCACTTCCCGCTGGATGCTGTATGATGGGCCATCCTCTCGGCCGAAGCCGACGATGGTCACCCGGGGCGGGAAACGACGCCACCGGGCTCCCGCTGACCATAACCGTCCCCCTTCGGCAGGCACCGTCTTGAGCTTGTCGAAGGGCTCAGGACACCGCTCTCCACCGTGGTAATAGATCTTTGGCACCAGCATCCCGATCTTCGGATCCGATTCCCCAGCAGAGACCAACTCGGTCAACAAACGCTCACTCACCAGGGTGTCATTATTTAGCAAGAAGACATAGTCAGCGCCCTGCTTCAAAGCGTGCTCAATGCCGATGTTACTAGCCCGTGCAAATCCCAGGTTATCCTTGTTAACGATCACCTCCGCCGCAGGAAAAGCTGCCCTGATCGCATCGGGCGAACCATCGGTGGAGCCGTTATCTACTATCAACGGGCGATAGTTTGAGTAGTCTGAGCTGGCGAGGGCCCTCAAACACTCTATCGTATCGTTGGCCCGATTCCAATTCACTATCGAAACGTAAATCAATGGAGAGTCCACAACAGAGTCAGCCTTCCTAACCTAGATCGTGCCGCATCACCCCAGGAGGCGGGACATCGTCTTTCACCTCGGTGGATGATTAAAGACCCCTGCATCAGCCAAGCACAGGGACCCTTATCATACCACCATTAGCGCTGAAAGCCAAATCCACAAGTGAATACGCAGAATAGACAGAGTGCGCCCTTCGTGCTATAATTAAGCCAGCTTGAAGCCCAGGGACTGGATCCGCGCAAATGGAGTCGACGATCTGCAATCTATGCGGTTCTAATCAAACAGACCTATACTACGAAGGACGAGACCGACAACTCGGTGGGACAAAGCGATTCCGACTAGTCCGCTGTCGGCAGTGCGGCCTAATCTACCTGAACCCCCGGCCGTCAAGGGATGAAATTGGCCGGCACTACCCCGACGACTATGAGCCATTTACTCGGTTCAGCCACAACCGGAGTGGGCCTGCGGCTCGGTGGAGCCAGGCTCGCTACCTGGACAAGCGTTGTAAAGCGGTGATGCGCTGGAAATCCTCAGGGCGCTTGCTAGACGTGGGCTGCGCCACCGGCGAATTCCTGGCCCGGATGATAAAATATGGCTGGCAGGTTCAAGGGGTGGAACTCAGTCCCACAGCAGCGGAGACTGCGCGCCGAGAACATGGCCTGGGCGTTCTTACCGGTGACCTAGCTCAGGCCCAATTCCCCGACCGCCACTTCGACGTGGTCACGCTCTGGGATGTGCTGGAGCATTTGTACGATCCGGTGGCGGAGTTAGCGGAGATCAATCGCATATTGAGAGATGACGGCTTGTTGGTCATAGAATTGCCCAACACCCGGAGCTTTGACGCGGCCCTGTTTGGACCCTATTGGATCGGCCTCGACATGCCGCGCCACCTTTACGTCTTCCCCCCCGCTCCCCTGGAAGCCATGTTAAAACAGAGCGGTTTCCAAACCGTCTCGCGGCGCTGTGCCAGCGGAGGATACGGCGCTTTTGTGCTAAGTCTAGACTTCTGGCTTGAAGAGCAACCATTCAAGTGGTTGAGTAGCCTGGTGGCCTTCCTATCGAAGGGGCCTGCGCTGCGCCTGTTGTTATCGCCTTACATCTACCTGGCCTATGCCCTGGGCAAAGGCCCCGAAATCACTCTCTTCTGTCAAAAGATGAAGGGTAGCGAGCACCGATGAGAGCAGCCCGCGATGGGAGAGAACACAGCCTTAACCTTTGAGCTTGGTATTCTGCTTTCTTTACGTCTGCGAACAGCCTACACGTCAGTGTCAATAATAACTCGCATGAAAATGAAAAGGAGATACTCATGATAATACTAGGTTTAACCCACCCTATTTCTTGGAACAACGCTGCCTGTATCCTGGTGGATGGTCAACTGGTAGCCATGGCTGAGGAAGAGCGTTTCAACCGCATCAAACATGCGCCTCGTATGGCTGCCAAGCAGGCCATGGACTACTGTCTACAACAGGCAAACGTGACATTACAAGACGTCGACTACGTGGCCATTGGTTTCGACAGCGCCCTGCGCGCGGCCGCCGGCAATCTGGATTCACGCGAGATACTTTCCAGTTTGAACCAGGCAGCCCGATGGCTGTATTACGGCAGCGTCTATGAGCGGCACCTGCCCCTGAACAAGTATGACCGTAACCGGATCATTTTTGTCAATCACCATCTGGCCCACGCGGCCAGTTCCTTCTTCGCCTCTGACTTCCCCGAGACCAACATCCTATCGCTCGATGGAAGCGGTGGCTCTGAATCGGGCATATTGGGCGTAGGGCGGGGCACCGAGATCGAGGTCCTCAAAACCGTTTCAAATCGGGGAAGCTGGGGCCTGGTGTACGAGTTAATCACCGAAGCTCTCGGCTTTCGTCGTCATAGCGGCGAGGGTAAAACGATGGGATTGGCGGCTTATGGCCAACCCGATCCCAATGGTTTGCCGTTTGTGGACTGGAATTGCGAGATTCCTACCATTGACCCCGAGAAGCGCAAAGCGTTCGTCGCAGGGTTAGAGCACCGACACAAGGATGATCCCATCACGGCTGAACACCAACGACTGGCGGCCACCCTGCAAGACACCCTGGAACGGGCCACCCAGCGGATGGTAGAATGGTTGTATGAGCAGACCGGTATCCGCCGACTCTGTTTGGCAGGTGGCACAGCGCTCAACTGCTCAATGAATGGCAAACTTGCACAGTTGCCCCACGTTGATGTAGTCTTCATCCAGCCGGCTGCACACGATGCTGGAACAGCATTGGGAGCGGCCCTGGCGGTCCATGTGGAGAAGACCGGCCGCCGACCAAGCTGGCGTATGGAGCATGCTTACTGGGGACCTGAGTACAGCAACGAGGCCATCGAAGTGGCACTGAGCGGTTTTACCGGCATCCGCTTCCACCGCAGTGATGATGTCTGCGCCGAGACGGCCGAGTTGCTTGCCAAAGGCCACATCGTCGGCTGGTTCCAAGGCCGACTTGAGGTTGGCCCCCGGGCCTTGGGCAACCGCAGCATCCTGACTGATCCATCTCGGCCAGAAATGAAGGACCTGATCAATAACCGGGTCAAGCATCGCGAGCCTTGGCGGCCCTTCGCCCCCTCGATTCTAGAAGAAGCGGTAGGTCGCTACATTGACCCACCTATGCCGTCACCTTACATGATCCTTGCTTTTGACACCAATACCTCTACCCAGACCGAATTGGTGAGCGCTGTACACGTTGATGGCACCTGTCGCCCCCAAACCGTGAGCCGAGCCACCAACCCCCGTTACTGGGAATTGATTAAGCAATTTGAAAAACTCACCGGTATTCCGGCAGTGTTGAACACAAGCTTCAATGTGGATTCACAGCCCATCGTCAACACGCCCTACCAAGCCATTGATACCTTCCTGAACTGTGGCATGGAGGTCCTGGCTATTGGCGACTACGTGGTGTGGAAGGGTGATGCACATGGATATGGGCATGTGCATTAGTTGCTTGCCCGTCTACTAGGTTCTGTTGACATTTGGGGTATAATACCCCCATGTCAAACATAAAGCTAC
>CAZQDO010000289.1:0-7674 GCA_964592085.1 uncultured Anaerolineae bacterium
ATCCCGCCCAGAGCAAAAACGGCCACTTCTGTCGTGCCGCCGCCGATGTCTACGATCATGCTGCCCATGGCCTCGGTGATGGGCAAGCCTGCTCCGAGGGCAGCAGCCATTGGCTCTTCGATCAGGTAGGCCTCGCGGGCCCCGGCCGAGAGGGTGGCGTCGTAGGCGGCTCGCTTCTCAACCTCGGTGCAGCCGTTGGGGATACCCACCACGACCCTGGGGCGGGGAATGGGGAAGATCACCTGGTCGTGCACTTTGGAGATGAAGTAGTGAAGCATCTTCTCGGTGATGTCAAATTCGGATATCACACCATCGCGCAGGGGGCGAATGGCCACAATGTTGGTCGGAGTGCGCCCTACCATTTCCTTGGCCTCGTTGCCGATGGCCAGCACTTTCTTGGTCTTCTTCTCAATGGCTACCCACGACGGCTCGTTAATGACGATGCCTTTTCCGCGTACGTTCACCAGGGTGTTAGCGGTGCCCAGATCTATGCCGATGTCCAGCGAAAACAGGCCGAAAAGGGCATTTAGTGGATTAAACACGTAATCTTCCTCCTGTTGGCTGATGCTGACAGTCTAGCGCTCTATGTCCCAAACTATCCAAATTATACCACAAATCACGCAATTGACAAAAAGCCAATGGTGCGGTAGAATTGAGAGGGCAATCAGTTAAAGAAGCAGGGAGGTAACAGGTCAGCGAGTAAAACTGCGGGAGGTAAAACGATGGCAGAGAAGAAGGTCGGAGAGGTATCACACTATTGGGGCCAGATCGCTGTGGCCGGCATCAAGCTCACCGCTGCCTTGAGCCAGGGCGACACCATCCGCATCAAAGGGGCCACGACGGACTTTGAGCAAACTGTGGGCTCCATGCAGATCGAGCACCAGAATCTTGAGACCGCCAAAAAGGGTCAGGAGATCGGCCTCAAGGTCAAAGAGAAAGTGCGCCGAGGGGATACGGTGTACAGGGTGGAATAGTGGACGTCCTGTCGTCAGTCCGCCAGGCCATTGACCGTCATGGTCTTCTGACTGGGGGGGGGACAGTGGTCGTCGGCGTCTCCGGCGGCCCCGATTCCCTTTGCCTGCTGCACGTCCTGAGCCGCTTGCGTGGGGACTACGGGATCGCGCTGCACGTAGCTCATCTCGATCATTGCCTCCGGGGTTCGGAGTCGCAGGAGGACGCAGCTTTTGTAGCCAGGCTGGCCGAGGAGTGGGGCTTACCGGCCACTGTCGAGAGCCGTGACGTGCTGTGCCTGGCCAAGGGGAGCAAGCTGGCCATCGAAGAAGCAGCCCGCCAGGCTCGCTATTCGTTTTTGGCTCAGGTCGCTCTGGCGGTCGGGGTGAAGAGAATCGCTGTGGGTCACCACGCCGATGACCAGACAGAGACCATCATCATGCACTGGCTGCGGGGGGCAGGGCTGGCCGGCCTGCGGGGAATGTTGCCTCTGACCGAATTGGGCAGGATGCGCCTGGAGGCTGCCTGGCCCAATCGTCCTCCCCTGAACCTCCAACTGATCCGCCCCCTGCTGGAGACGCCCCGCGCCGAGATCGAGTCCTATTGCAGGGAGCACGGGTTGAAGCCCCGCTTTGATCGCTCCAACCTGGACACCACCTACTATCGCAACCGACTGCGCCACGAACTGATCCCCTACTTGGAAAGCTACAACCCCAACATCCGAGAGGTGCTGCGCCGTTCGGCCCAGGTCATCAGCGATGACTACAGCTTTCTGCAGGCTGATCTGGAGCGCGTCTGGCCCGCGGTTGTCTCTTCAGAATCGGAGGAGGCCATCACCTTCGATTTAGAGCGGTGGCGCAATTTACCCACCAGCCAGCAGCGTTCCACCCTGCGGGAGGCTATCCATCGCCTGCGCCGCTCGCTGCGCAACATCAACTGGATCCACACTGAGAACGCCCTATTGGCCCTGAGGGTCAAACCGGCGGGCACCCAGATCGCTTTGCCCCAGGGCCTGATGCTGTCCATTGGCTATCGTGACTTCACCGTAGCTGACGAGGATTATGTGCCCGAGGTGGACTGGCCCCTTCTCCTCATGGAAAGCCTTCCTGTGGCGGTGCCGGGGGTTACAGAGCTGCCCGACTCTGGTTGGTGTCTTGAGGCTGCTCTCATTGAGCGGGGGGAGTTCAGGGAAGATCACCTGGACAATCCCAATCCCTGGCAGGCTTTCCTGGACTGCGAAGAGGCAGGCACGGAGTTGGTGCTGCGCCAGCGTCGCCCAGGTGATCGTTTTCAGCCCCTGGGCCTGGGCGGCCACGAGAAGAGCCTGCATACTTTCATGATTGATCACAAGATACCGCGCCCCCTGCGGGGTTTCGTTCCCATCGTAGCCTCGCCTCAGCACATCGTCTGGGTAGCTGGCTGGCGCATTGACGAACGGGTCAGAATCGCCGATAGTACAAAGCGCGTCCTGCATCTGGCCTTCCGTATTGGTGGAACGCTCTTGAGCTAGGCTCGTCTACACGCACTTGTTGGGTTTGCCAGGTTATGGTACAATAAGTGGGCTATTGTGGGTAAGGAGGCGAGGGCTATGGAGACTTCTCTATCTCAGAGAATCGAGATTAATCCGGACATCTTGATGGGTAAACCCGTGATTGCCGGCACGCGTATCCCAATCTACCTGATTCTCAACTTGTTGGCGTCGGGCTACGATGAAGGGCGGGTCATTCAGGCTTATCCAATTCTGACTCGCAAAGATATTCAAGCTGCCCTTTGGTATGCGGAACAGCGCATGCGTTATGAGGAGGTGTACCCCCTCGCCGTGGCGGAGGCACCTGCGTGACCCCTTCATTCCTGGCCGATGAGAACATCTCGCCTGAGTCGGCTGTGTACCTCGAAGCACTGGGCTATCCTTGTCGCAGCCTGTGTCGCGAGGGCCCTCGACGGCTGAGTGATCGGGAGATTGTTGCCTTGGCAAAGCGTGAAGGGCGCATCATCCTCACACACGATCTCGACTTCGGGCAGATCTACTACTTCGCCGAAGAGGGCCAAATAGGAACGCTCGTGTTGCGACTGCGCCATCAGACCGTGGAAGTGGTGAACGACGTTCTCCAGCGTTTTCTGCGGTCCAATGCTTTGACCGAGCAGCAATTGCGAAGAAGCCTGGTGATCCTCTCCGAGACCACTTATCGAGTCCACCAAGGTCCTCGCGGCGAATTCTAAGTCCTCTTCCTCCCTCGTCGCCCTGGCTGATTTGCCTTTTTCGCCGAGATGATGTAGAATACCACCGTCAACCGAATAGTTTGTTCTCCGAGCCATGTGACCTAAGGGCTGCAAATGCCTACGGCGCATGGCCGCAGTGGGTGCTTGCACCAGCGCACTCCAACGGTATGGATGGAAACGTCTGTGCCCCCCGTTATTTGGAAAGGAGAACTGAGGCCGCTGTTTACCAGCGCTTCCTTTCCAAGGGGGCGCTGGTTTTTTGTGGGGAAAGGTAGATACAGATGAATCAAGCAATAGCAACTCAAATCCAACAATCGCTAACTGAAGGCAGGCTGTCTTGTCCATTGGCCTTCAAGGTCGCGCGGCGGTTAGATGTCAGTCCCCAGCAGGTGGGCGAGGCAGCCAATGAGCTCGACGTCAGGATCTCCCGCTGTCAATTGGGCCTCTTCGGACATGGATCCGACAAGGGCAAGTCCCTGGAGCCAGCGCAGGAGGTGGATGAGGAATTGGAAGCGAGGATCAAGGACAGGGTAGTTGAGGGGAGTCTACCCTGCGCCACAGCCTGGGAAATCGCCAGTGAGCTAACGATGAAACGCCTCGACGTGGCCAACGCGGCTGAGAGTTTGGGCATCCGCATCACTCAATGCCAGTTGGGGTGCTTCTAGCGTGGGGAGGGAGATGAGTCAAAGAAGGTACTACTTCACCCTCCGTGATCTGTTGATGATGGCTGCGCTGGCTGCTCTGGGTGGCGTGGTCAGCACCTATGTCAATGCCGTCGGCGACTTGTTTCAGTCCATCCTGGGCTTTGCCGGTACCACCCAGTGGGCCGCCGGGCTACACGTCCTCTGGCTGACCCTGGCCGTCGGACTGACCGGCAAGCAGGGCGCAGGCACGGTCACAGGCATCCTCAAAGGGGTGGTCGAGCTGCTGAGTGGCAACACCCATGGTCTGCTGGTGGTGCTGGTAGACATCGTGGCCGGTCTGCTGGTGGACCTGGGCTTCCTCCCCTTTCGAAACAAGGACTCGCTCCCTGCCTATGCGCTGGCCGGAGGGTTGGCCTCTGCCTCCAATGTGTTTGTCTTTCAACTCTTTGCCTCGCTGCCCGCCGATGTGCTGGCCTACGGCGCGATGCTCCTCGTTGGCGGGGTGGCTTTTGCCTCTGGGGTGCTTTTCGCCGGACTGCTGGGACGGGTGCTTCTCAATGCTCTCCGCCGGGCCGGCGTGGTCAAAGACCGCGCCCCCGTCTCCATGGGCCGCCCGGTTTATCCGATTTTCCTGGCGAGTGCGGCCGTGCTCACGCTGGCTCTGGGTGTCTACCTGCGCCAGGCCCTGCGCGGTCCGGCCACTATTCGCGTCGGAGGCGCGGTGCAAGCGCCTTACGACTATCCCCTGGAGCACGGCGACATTCCCCTGATCACCGCCGAGGCGACTTTGCGTGACGTCACCAGCCGCTACACCGGCGTCCCGGTGAGGGAGCTAGTAGACCGCACCCAGCCCCAGCCCAATGCCTCCCTTCTGCTGATCCGGGCCTCCGATGGCTATGCCTTCTTCGTCAGCATGGACGAGGTGCGAGAGAACGAGAGTCTGTTGTTGGCTCCGCAGGGCAAAGGGGATGACGCCTCCTATAACATCGTCGGGCCGCTCAACAGCAAAGCCTGGGTGCGGGGCGTCGAAGAAATGGCCGTCATCGGCACGGCCACGCTTGAGGTCAGTGGCGTCCTGGAACACCCATCGCCCTACGACCCCGGCGACTGGCAGTTTGAGATGGACAGCACGAGTTTGGACGTAGGGGAAGGTCCGAAGAAATACCAGGGTACCCCCCTAGGTCAGATGCTCCAGGCGATGAGCCCCCGTCCCGAGGCGACGACTGTCCTCCTGTATACGGATGGAGAGCCGGTTTCGATGCCCATAGCGGACGTGCTGGGGGACGACGACCTGCGCATCTTCACTATCATTGGCGGAACAGATGTCTCCTTCGCCGTTGCGCGCATGGATGGAGAAGTGATCCTGGCCAAGATAACTCGTATCGAAGTAAGGTAGAGGTAAGCGTTCACGTGCCAGGCACTTTCGTATATTCCAAGTGCCTGGCACGTTGAGAAGTAAGGTAGAGGTCGAATGATCTCCGTCGAGGGATTGAGCTTTCGCTTTCAGGGAAGTCCCCAATATGCTCTGCGTGACGTGAACCTGGAGATCGCCCCAGGGGAGTTTGTGGTCATCACCGGCCCGTCGGGATGTGGCAAATCCACCCTGGCCCTGGCTATCGGCGGCTACCTCTTCCGCCAGTATGACGGGGAGGCTACCGGCAAGGTGAGGGTGCTTGAAAGCCCAAGCGGCGCTGATATGGACGTGCGCCAGTGTCCCATCTACGACGTGGCCGAAGTGGTGGGACTGGTCCAGCAGAACCCTGAAGCCCAGTTTTGCACCCTCACCGTGCAGGACGAGGTGGCTTTTGGCCTGGAGAATCGCTGCCTGCCCCGCGACGAGATTCAGGACCGCATGGCCTGGGCGCTGAGCATCGTCGGCGCGGGACACCTGGCCGACCGCCCGTTGGCGACCCTCTCCGGCGGCGAGAAGCAAAAAGTCGCCATCGCAGCGATGATGGCCGCCAAGCCCCAGGTGCTGATTTTCGACGAGCCGACCTCGAACCTGGACCCCACGGCCACCGCCGAGGTTTTCCAGGTCATCGAGCACATACAGGCCAGGGCGGGCATCACCGTGCTCGTCATCGAGCACAAGGTGGACTACCTGCTGCCTTTCAAGCCTCGCCTGGTGATGATGGAACAAGGCCGCATCGTTTACGACGGGCCTGTCACCGAAGCGCACCGCCCCCGATGGGCAAGGGTCTCCGACCGAGTCCCCGCCCAGCAGCCCTCCTGCTCTTCGGCAACCATCGGCGCGGAGCCCGTCATCTGTGTGGAGGACCTGCACGTGGGCTATAACACGGCGCCTGTCCTACATGACGTCTCGCTGGAGGTCTGGCCGGGGGAGTTCGTGGCGGTGATGGGCGACAACGGCTCCGGCAAGACCACCTTTCTGCAAAGCCTGCTGGGGCTGCTCAAGTCGACTCAAGGGCGGGTAGAGGTGCTGGGGCAAGACACGCGCCGTGTTTCCGTCTCGCGACTGGCCCGGCAGGTGGGGTTCGTCTTCCAAAACCCGGACCACCAGCTTTTTGCCGAGAGCGTTTGGCAAGAGGCCACCTTTGCCCCCTGCAACTTTGGCCTGCTGGACGAGGCGGCCCAGGAGCGGGTCGAGGCACTTCTGGCCCGCTGTGGACTGGGAGACCGCCAGCACGACCATCCCTACCGACTGAGCTACGGGGAGAAACGCCGCCTGAACCTGATTTCGGTGCTGGCTTATGCCCCCCGGCTCATCTTGTTGGACGAGTTGCTCATCGGTCAGGACATCAAGAACGCGACCTTCTTGCTGGAGCTACTGCGGGAGCAGGTCGAGCAGGGTGGCTCAGTGGTCATGGTCAACCACCATCCAGAGGTCACCCGCCGTTACGCCAGCCGATTGATTTTTTTCAACAGCGGCCAGGCCGTTGTGGATGCGCCGACGGAAGAAGGGTTCCAGCAATTGGCTGCCCTGGGGAAAGAAGTCTATTTGCCCTCGAACAGGAGGCGGCCATGAAACCGCGCATCACGTATCAGCCTGGCCGTTCCGTGCTGCACCGCCTCCACCCGCTGGTCAAAGTGGCCTGGATGCTCTTTGGGACGATCCTGGTGTTCGTCGTTCCAAACCCGTGGGTGGTGCTGGCCGTGTTGGGCCTGGTGCTGCTGGCCTTTCCCGTGACCGGAGTGCGCCTGGGCCAAGTGCGGGGGACGCGGCTGTTCACCACCACTGCCCTCCTGTTGGCAGTCTTGCAAATCCTGTTCGTCCGCAGCGGGCCGGTGCTGGTGCAGATAGGGCCACTGGCTCCCACCGTCGGCGGGGTAGAGGCTGGCATCTACGTGGCCGGGCGCTTCCTGAGCGTGGTGTTCCTGAGCTATCTCTTCGTCCTGACCACCGACCCCAACAGCCTGGCCTACGCCCTGATGCAGGCAGGACTGCCCTATCGCTACGGCTTCACTCTGATCACCGCCCTGCGTTTGGTGCCCATTTTCGAGCAAGAGGGTCGAGTCGTGTACAATGCTCAGTTGGCCCGGGGAGTGCAGTACGACGCACGCAGCCCGCGCCGGTTTCTGACCCTGGCCCGGCAGTTCTTCTTGCCTTTGCTGGTCTCCGCGCTGGGTAAGGTGGACGCATTGGCCGTCTCAATGGAAGGCCGCTGCTTCGGCAAATATCCTACCCGCACGTTTCTGAGAACGGTCCATTTCACGCGGCTGGATGCCACAGCAGCCATCTTATTGTTGCTCGTCACCGTTGCCACGGCGAGTGCGCTGGCCGTTCTTTAGCGACATCAGAACGTGGGTCTCTGGAAGTTTGCAGGGGTGGCGTAGTGGAGTCCCGAACTTGTTCGGGTTTTTCGCGTGTCACCCCCAACAAGTTGGGGAGTCCGACACC
>CAZQDO010000290.1:0-7622 GCA_964592085.1 uncultured Anaerolineae bacterium
GGCTTGAACTGCCGCGCCGGCGGTCGGGGGAAATGCGACGGCGACTCGGCCAGGAGTTCAGCGCCGGTGGCGCTATTGATGATGCGGATTGCCGTCTGGGGACCGGTATCGGCACGGCTCCCGCCTGGGCGAACTTCAGCGGCAATTGCGCCATTGCGGATCACCGCACGCTCCTCGCCAATCTCGATCTGTGCTTCTGCCGGGATGGGGTCCAGCAACGCGCCCGGCAGGTCTTGTAAGATCTCCGCCCCTACCGTGGCCCGCACCCGCAGGCTATCGGGGCCCCACGGTTCAATCCGCACAGTCTCGTGGTGCTTTTCCCATAAGAGGGAATCCTTCTCCCGACGAAAATCTTTCATGGTATCCCCTTTGCTTTTTGGATCTGGGGTGTTGATGAATGACCTGATTGGGATGACAGCACGCCAGAGCCTCTGACAGCCTCCCAGCACACCCGCACACAGATGCCGCACACCTCGTCCTCCAGACCCAAAGCCCGCAGGCGACGGCGACACCTCTCACGGTAGCCTTCCTCCGGGCGCAGGATGGGGCATACCTCCAGGCAGACGGTGCAATCGCCGCAGCCGGGCAGGTGTCTGTCGTCAGGGGAGAGCCGCTGAGGAATGAACACGGTAGCGAAGCGCAGCGCAGGGCCGGCCTCGGGCGTGACCACCAGGCCACTCCTCCCCCGCCAGCCTACCCCTGCCGCCTCAGCGAAGGCACGATGCGAGACGCAGCGGGACCAGTAGTCGGTAACGTGCTGTACCTGCCCCACCCAGCCCTCGACCGTAGCCGCCTCTGCCACGCCGCCGAACCGCTCGGCCAATTGGGTGGCAATGTGATTGAGCCGCCGATTCAGCTCCGTGTAGGCGCGGGCGTACTGGTTCCAACGGCCACCCCCAGACGGCTTGCTCACCCAGCCAGCAGGGATGGCCAGTATCTCCGCTTCGTGATACAGCAGGCCGATGGAGACAGCGGTGATGTCCGGCCACTCTCCCAACCCCTCCAGCTTGCGTTGCAGATACGCCGCCTGCTCCGGCAGCAACCTCACCTCCTCGACGGAGGTGAAGCCAATCACCCCTTGCCGGCCGACCTGCTCACACAGCCGACGGAACTCCCCCACAATCTCCTTCTTCGGCTTTGACGACTCGCTGATTCGCTGATTCGTTGATTCGCTCATTTGCTCACACTCCACTGAACGCACTGAACCCGCCATCCACTGGCACCACCACCCCGTGCACAAAGGCTGCGCCCGGTGAGAGCAGCCAAAACACCGTTCCAATCAGATCCTCCGGATCGCCAAAGCGGGCCATCGGCGTGTGGTCAATGATGGTCCGTCCGCGAGGGGTCAGCTCGCCCGATTGCTCGTCGGTGAGGAGGAAGCGGTTCTGCTCCGTCAAGAAAAAGCCAGGAGCAATGGCGTTGACCCGAATCCTGGGCGAGTACTCCTGCGATATATGCACCGCCAGCCACTGGGTGAAGTTGCTCACCGCCGCCTTGGCTGCAGAGTAAGCTGGTATGCGCGTCAGTGGGCGGAAGGCGTTCATTGACGAGGTGTTGAGGATGTTTCCCTCCCCTTGCTCGGCCATGATCTTGCCGAACACCTGGCAAGGCAGCAGCGTGCCGATGAAATTGAGATTGAACACCCACTGCACTGCGTCGGCGGGCAGGTCGAAGAAGGACAGATCGGGCGAGGTGGTGGCCTGTTTCCTGTTTCCCCCTGCGCCGTTGATCAGGATGTCCACACGACCCCAGGTGTCCATTATGCGCTGCGCCGCCGCCCTGATGCTGTCTTTGTCCAGCACGTCGCACGGCACGGCCATCGCCTCACCGCCGGCGGTCACGATGTCATCGGCCACTTTCTGCGCCGCCTGAGGGATCAAGTCCAGCACGGCCACCTTGACGCCGACGCTGCCCAGAGCGCGGCTCATGGCCCCGCACAGCACCCCACCTCCACCAGTGACAACAGCCACTTTGCCTGATAGTCCAAATAGACTCTCCAGATATTCGTTGGCCATTTTGCCTCCTCAAAAAGTGTTGCGTGGTTCTATCGCCCCAGAAAGCCACCGTCTACCGGGATAACGACCCCGTGCACGTAGTCGGAGGCGGCCGAGGCCAGGAAAAGCACCACGCCTTCTAGATCGCCGGGCGCGCCCCACCGGCCAGCAGGGATGCGGGCCAGGATGAGGGGCTCCCGATCGGGATTGCCCACCAGCGCCTCGGTCATCTCGGTGGCCATGTAGCCAGGGGCGATGGCGTTGACGTTGATCCCACGGCCAGCCCACTCGTTGCTGAGAGCCTTGGTGAGTTGAGCTACGCCCCCTTTGCTGGCAGCGTAGGCTGGAATGGTGATTCCCCCGATGAAGCTATTAGCAGAGGCCACGTTGATGATTTTGCCGTGGCCCTGCTTCAACATATACCGACCGGCGGCCTGCGCCAGAATCCAGACCGCGTCCAGGTTGACCGACAACACGTGGTCCCAGTCTTCGAGGGGGAACTCCTCTGCGGGGTGGCGGCGCTGAGCGCCAGCGTTGTTCACCAGGATGTCCAGCCCGCCCAACACTTCCACGGCGCGATCCACCACAGACAATGCCTGCCCCCTGTCAGCCAGATCCGCTTGTAGCGGGATTGCGCCCATCCCCTCGGCCGCGTCGAAGACCCGCTCCGACCGGCTCACAATCGCTACCCACGCGCCACCTTCCGCCAGCGCCTCGGACATGGCGCGTCCCAGCCCAGCGCTGCCACCGGTGACCAGGGCCTTCTTACCCTCGACCGAAAACAAGTGGCTCATACTTCATCACTCTCAATCGTTACCCCAGGTCCCACTTGAAGGCAATAGATCTCCGATGCGCCGGCTTCGCGCAGGGCCTCCTCCAGTGGGGTTGGGTCCGGCCAGGGCCAGAGGGCAATGATGGTCCCACCGTGGCCGGCGCCGGCCAGCTTGGCTCCCAACGCACCGGCATCCAAAGCCGCAGTGATCAGCCTCTCGTTGGATTCACCAGACCCGCCCAGGTCACGCTGAGTTGCGTGATTCTCATTCATCAAGCGACCCAGAAGCGGCCAGTCTTTCATAACCAGGGCCTTCTTTCCCGCTCGCGCGATTCCCGTGATCCGCCTGTAGCCTTCCACCACAACTGACTCGCCCTCCAACCACCGCTCGCGGAGGGGCTTGTGCACCTGACCGGAGTTGTGTTGCACGCCGGTGAAGCCCAGCACGAAGGGCAACTGTGGGACGTAATCCGCCAGCGGCTCGATAGTGGCGAAGAGTTCCGCCTCGGCTTGACGGTAGAATTGCTTGCCCCCGAAGTCCATGTAATTCAGGCCACCGAAGGTACACATGTAGGCATCCTGGTAGCCACAGACGACCTTGAGATAGTTCAACTCGATGTGGCGAGCCCGCTCAGCCAGTTGGTAACGATTGGGATACTCCCCTTGCCAGGCCAACAACGCTTGCAGCAGGGCCACCACCAGCGCGGTGGACCCCGAAAGGCCGCTGCGCAAGGGGATTTCGCTTTCGTAGTGCACGCGACATTTCAGCGGCGGCAGGCGCATGTAATCGAGGATAGCCCGCGCCAGGTCGAAATGGTCGTGTCGGGGACGCAGGTCATCCCGGCTGGCGATCCGGCATTCTTGTCCACCTGTTTCCAGCACGAGCTCCGATGCTGGCGTTATGGTCGCACGTGCCCGCATCCCCACCGAACACGACAGCACAGCCCCGCCGTACATGTCCGTCGGATTGCCAATGATTCCGGCCCGGCCGGGCGCAGAGCAAACCACGGCTTCCGCTTGACGCTGATCAGAGCTCATAGGCTTTGGCCTTGATGTATTTCCGGACCAGGTAGCCGTACCGCTCGTCGGCCAGGGCAAAGTCAATGAAGGTGCGGAAATAGCTCTCGAAATTGCCCACGTCGTAACGAAGCTGGTCGGGAGAGAAGAGCCAGGCGTACACCGGCTCTCCTTTATGGATCAGCAGCCTGATGGCGTCGGTCAGTTGGATTTCTCCGCCCTTATCTGGCAAGGTGCGGTCGAGGGCCTCGAAGATGGCCGGGCTGAAGACGTAGCGGGCAGCCACGGCCAGGGTGGTGGGGGCAGTGCCTGGCGGTGGCTTCTCCACGATGCCGGTCATAGCCACTGGCTCGCCAGGGGGAGGCTCCGCGCCATTGATGCTGACGATGCCGTATCGAAAGGTCTCCTCCGGGGGCACTTTCTCCACAGCGACCATAGCTGCCGCTCCCAGTTGGCGATGGGCCTTCATCATGGCTCGCAGGGGAGCGGCCGGGTCATCGGCCGCGATGAGCGAATCCCCCAGGGCCACCACACAGTCATCGTCGCCCGCGAAATCGGCCCCCAGCGAAACCGCGTGGCCCAGCCCCTGGGGCGTGCTCTGTCGGGTGTAGAAGAAGTTCGATCTGCCAGCAATGTAGGCCAGGTCTGCCAGGAGCGTTTCATTCCCGGCATCTTTCAGCGCCGACACCAGCTCCGGATCGTCATCGAAGTGGTCTTCGATGGTCCGCTTGCGGCGTCCGGTGATGAGGAGCAGTTGGCGCAGACCGGCTTCCTGCAACTCCTCCACCACGTATTGCAGCACCGGTTTGCGCCCCACCGGCAGCATCTCCTTGGGCTGCGACTTGGTGGCCGGCAAGAGCCGTGTGCCCAGCCCGGCGGCCGGGACGATGGCTTTGGCTATTGGTTGGGTCATCGTCCACTCCCTCCCTGGTTCTCATACATGAGGCAGAGGAACTCAGGGGAACTCAGAGGGCCTCATTGCCTCGGTGTCTCAGTGCCTCGTTACTTCACTGCAAAAGGCGACAGGTGCCGCTGGAAGTGCGACTCCAGCATTCTGTAGTAGACTTCTTCATGCTCTTGCAGCGCTGTCAGCAGTTGGTCGCCAAACCGGTCCAGCATTGAGCCAAAGGTCACATGCAACACCTGCCGTGCGTCGAACTGGTCAAGCAGGGCAGGGAGATCCGCATCCGCCAAGATGTCCGGTGCTGGGACCCTGGCCAGCTCGGCTGAGATGTGATAGGTGGCGCGGTCTTGAGGGTAGCGCGCGATGGCGTAGGCCAGGATCTCCCGGAACAAAGCTGGCTTCACTTGCGCCACCGTGCGCAGGGCCTCCAGGTAGCTGGTGCCGGCTGTCTTGAGATGCACCAGCCCGCGCGTGTGCCGGGCAAAAACGAGATAGATGCTGAACTTGTCTGACCCAGAGTGGATGCTGAGCTTGTATGGCCCCAGGACGCGGGCAATGGCGGCGTGCCTGGCGAGCTGTGCCTCAAACACTTTCAGATCGCCGATGTAATCTACCCCCTTCTCGAAGCGGCCGACGTAGCGCGGGGCCAGGCTCACCCACTGCACGCCCAGCCGCTTGAGCTCGCTGGCGATGAAGAAGTGCTCCTCAATCGAGGTCGGCGTCTCCGTCTCGTCCACCGACATCTCCAGCTCGAACTCTCCAGTTTGGGCAGCCAGGTGGCGGTACATGCGGACGGTGTGGGCGATGGCCCGGCCATACTTGCACGCAGCCCGCAGCAAAGCAGTCTCGTCAAACTCCAGTGTGAATGTCTCCACCTCAAAGCGACGCCCCAGGTAACGCCTGCGCAAGCCGTCAGGCGTGTCTTCCAAATCAGCCCATGGTAGGGCGGTGAATTTGGGATTTGAAACGACGTTGTCCACGTGGTCGCCGGGGTCAATGGTGAAGAAGGTATAGCCGGCAGCCACGCAGAGGTCAACGTCCTCGGTCGTCTTGAGGTGGTCGGCGTCGGCGCCCCACGGCTGGCGCCAGCCCTCCTGGAAGATGCCCCACAGGGCGTCGTCCATCACCTGCTGGGGGGTGCGGCCGGTGCGGGCGTTCTCGCGCATGGACTGCTGGGCGAAGATGGGCGCGATGCCAGCCGCCTTGCGCACCGCCCGCACGTGGCCCGGCGTCGCCAGCCCCAACCGGTCGCCACAGCCGGCTGAGGTTTGTAGTCCCAGACGTTGGGGCCGCAGCCAGGGGAACTTCTCGCGCAGAGCGGCCGCGTTGGCCGCTGTCAGCGGACACAGGGTGACATCGCCTCGTCGTTCTCCCTGAAAACCTATCGCATGGCCCAGGATACCCAAGCATTTGCCCCCGTCGCTTTGGGCCAGAAAGTAAGTGGTGCCGTCGGCCTCGACCACCGAATTCAGATAGATTGTCAGGCCGTTCAGTTGTTCTAGCTTTTGGTCATTGGTCATTGAACTTGTAAGCTCCTTTAGCCAGTCGATAGGCCACGTCCTGGATCATCTCGCGGGCGTCGTCCATGTCCACGATGCCCCGCACCACCAGGCCGGCCAGCCAGTTAGCGCTGGCGCGTCGCCACAGATCGTGGCGGGCGGGGATGGAAGGAAAAGAACGCGTGTCATCGTTGAATCCGATGGTATTGTAGATCCCGGCCGTCTCGATGACCTGCTCGAAGTAGCGCTTCATGCCGTTGATGCTGTCGTGGAACCACCAGGGTCCGCCCAGCTTCAAGGCCGGATAGTGCCCAGCCAGCGGGGCCAACTCGCGGGCATAGGTGGATTCGTCCAGGGTGAAGACGATGAAGGTCAGACGTGGGTCGTTGCCGTATTTGTTCAGCAGCGGTCGCAGGTTATGGGTGAACTCAGTACGTTGTGGAATGTCGCACCCCCCATCAGGGCCAAAGAGGTCGAAAATGAGCTGATTATGGTTGCGCACCGATCCCACGTGAAACTGCATCACCAGCCCATCCTCAATGCTCATCCGCGCGCTTTCCATGAGCATGTGCGCGGTGAAAGCGGCAGCCATTTCCTCAGAAATTGACGCTGAAATGGCGTCGTCGGGCGTAGCCTGGCCTCGCAGAGCACGCTGAAAGATAGCGTCGGCCTCCTTTGGGTTAAGCTCCGCAGTATAGGCCGACTGAGCACCGTGATCGGTGGCCGTGGCCCCCATGCGCTTGAAAAAGGCCCGCCGCTCCTCCAGGGCCTGAATGAAGGTCTGATACGAATGGACAGTGATGCCGCTGACCTCACTCAAAGCGTCCATGTTCTCCCGCCAGCCCTGCGTCAGCAGGTTGACCACCGCGTCGGGACGGAAAGTGGGTCGGATGTCGCCCTTCCAGCCGGAATCGCGAATGGCCTGATGGTGAAGCAGCGGATCGGTGGCGGCGTCGGTGGTGCATAGTACCTCGATGTTGAAGTGCTCGAACAGGGCGCGGGGATGGAATTCGGGGAGCGCCAATTTGGCCTCTATCTGGTCATAGATGGCCTGGGCCGTCGCCCCTGTCAGTTTCTCCTCAATGCCGAAAACGACGTGGAGCTCATGGGCCAGCCAGGCGCCGCTGGGCGTGCCACGAAAGAGGTGGAAATTGTCGGCGAAGGTCTGCCAGATTTTGCGGTGATCGGTTTCTACCCTCACCCCTGACCCCTCTCCCTGAGAGGGAGAGGGAAAGATACCCAGCGACTCCAGGGGGATGCCCTGAGAGTAGAGCATACGAAAGACGTAATGATCCGGGATGATCAGCAACTCGGCCGGTGTACCGAAGGTGGCGTCCTCGTCGGCAAAGAGGCGGGGGTCCACATGCCCGTGCGGGCTGATGATGGGCAGGCCGGCCGCCGACTCATACAGCTCCCGCGCGATGTGCCGCTGTGTC
>CAZQDO010000291.1:0-7605 GCA_964592085.1 uncultured Anaerolineae bacterium
AGGAGGGGGTGTGGACCAGCGATCCCAACTACTACGGCCCGAACTGGGCGTCGCTGCGCGACACGGCGCGAGCCCGCGACGGCTATCGCTGTCAGGCCTGCGGCGCGCTGGAGGATAGTCGCTCCCACCACGTTCATCACAAGGTCCCTTTTCGTACTTTCGCTTCGTACCGCCAGGCCAACCAACTGTCCAACCTGGTCACCCTCTGCCCGCGCTGTCACCATCGGGTCGAGCTGGCGGTGCGTATGCGGAGCGGACTGGCTGGCCTGTCCTTTGCCCTGGGCCACCTGGCGCCGCTGTTCCTGATGTGCGACGCCCGTGACGTGGGCGTGCACTCCGATCCCAAGTCGCCCCTGGCCGAGGGCCAGCCAGCAGTGGTGATCTACGATCAGGTGCCGGCCGGCATCGGGTTCAGCGAGCGCCTGTTTGAGCTGCACGACGAGTTGATGGCCCGCGCCTGCGAGTTGGTGACAGCCTGCGAATGTACCGATGGCTGCCCGTCGTGCGTCGGGCCGGCTGGCGAAGGAGGCTCCGGCGGCAAGCAGGAAACCCTGGCGATTTTGGAAGCATTGACAGCAGGTAAGTGATGGTACCAAGACACGTTCTTGAAGCATTCGGACTGAGCGGTGAGCCACAGAGACTCTACGGCGGTTCTGTAGCGACATATCGGGTCGCCAACGTTGTGCTGAAGAGAATCCACAGAACTTCATTTGAGAATCAGAACTCGCTCGAACTGGCGCCCTGGCTGGCCGAACAGCTTCACGTGATCTCAGAGAATGGTTTTCGGATCTCCCGGCCAATCCTTACCCAGGATGGGCGATGGATGCTGGATGACGGTTGGATGGCGAGGACGTTTGTGGAGGGAGAACCTGTTGCAGCGGACCATCTGCCAGCGGCGATTGAGTCTGTCCGCAAGTTGCACGAAGCATTGAGCCACGTCCCGATGCAGCCGTTGCTGGAGCAAAATGAGACGGCCTGGGGATTCGCACACCATTATTGCTTTGCCGGGCGACCCAGTTACGTCCATCCAGTCCTGGAAGAGCTGGTGGACGAATTGTACGAGCACTGGACTCAGATACCGCCGCTGCAATCTCAGCTCATCCACGGTGACCTCTGCCCGGGGAACGTGTTGGCATCGCCGCCCAAGCCAACTGGCTTCATTGACTTCACACCTTTCTGGGCTCCAGTTGACTTCGCCCTGGCCATGTTTGCCAACTGGGCCGGACCACGCCAGGGCGATGCCTCCGTGCTCCGTTACTTCGAAGATACTGCCTGCTTTGACCAGCTCTTGATCAGGGCAGCCATTCGCATGTTGCTGGTGGTTTCACATTTGGCAGGTATGGAAGGTTGGGAACAGTCGCCAGAGAAGAGAGCAGCAGAGATTGTGCTCTCTTACGTGAGTTAGGGGACACGCCATGGACACAGCCACCACGGTCAGCTTCACAGTGTTGGGCCTCACGATGCTCTTTGGCTTTGGCCTATTTGGATTGGTTTCGATCCGTGAAGGCGAGCGCCGTGCGGCACGGGTGGCGTTTGGGGCGGCGGTAGTGACGTCACTGCCTATCTTCCTGGCTGGCCTGCTGCCAGTGGCGGTCCAACTGGTCATACTGGGTGTGATAGCGGTAGCCGTCGGCGGGGGAATCGTTCTGTTTCTTCTGCCCATCGGCCGGGTGGAGCGCGGCAACGACGTGCCCCGGCAGCGCTTCGATGAGCGCGACATCATGTTCGCCCGCGCGTGGCTGGAGCCAGGCAGCCCTAGATACGAGACCTACTACGCCATGCGCCCGGAGAACCGGGCCAGTGACGACGAGACTCGCGCTCTACCGGGGTTGCTTTCTCCCACTGCCAGCAAGGCCCATCCGCTGGCCTTTGCTTCGACCGAGGCCAGCTTTTCCCTGACCAGGGCGTTGCGGGAAGAGGTGGATGGGCCGGTGGCTCCAGGCCGCTCGAAGTTCACGGCAACCCAGACGACGTCTTACATCAAGGGCCTGGCCCGCTATTATGGCGCCTACACGGTGGGCATCACCGAGTTGCAGCCCTACCACGTCTATTCGCACATCGGTCGAGGCAGCGGCGAGTATGGCGCTCCCATCACCCTCGACCATCGCTACGCCATCGCCTTCACCGTGGAGATGGACCACGCCATCACGGGGGCGGCTCCCAACGCGCCGACCACGATGGAATCGGCGCGGCAGTACGTCGAAGCGGCAAAGGTTGCGCTGCAATTGGGCTATCTGATCCGCTGGCTGGGCTATCCGGCCCGCGCCCACATTGATGGCAACTATCGCGTCATCGCCCCGCTGGTGGCTCGCGACGCCGGCCTGGGCGAGATCGGTCGGATGGGCCTGCTGATGACGCCCGAACTGGGCCCGCGCGTGCGCTTGGGCGTAGTGACTACCGATCTGCCGTTGATCCCCGATCAGCGAGGCGACGATACCTCGGTGCTTGACTTCTGCCGCATCTGCCAGAAGTGCGTCGAGACTTGCCCTGGTCAGTCCATCCCTGCGGGTGATCGGGAGGAGATAGACGGCGCGTTGCGCTGGCGCATCAACGCGGACAGTTGCTTCCGCTACTGGAGCCGCGTCGGCACAGACTGTGCGCGCTGTATGGCCGTCTGCCCCTACTCGCATCCGAACAACGCGGCCCACAACCTGGTGCGCTGGGCCGTCCGTCGTTCGGGCGCAGCGCGGCGGGTGGTGCTGTGGCTGGACAACGTTTTCTATGGACGCAAGCCACCGCCTCGTCCAGCACCTGACTGGATACCGTGAAACGTGTTGCGTGCTGCGTGAACGGAACACGGAACACGGAACACGCAACACGGTCTGACACGCAGCGTCAGAAGTTGCTTTCTATCCTTGGAATCTGCAATGACTTCGCTATCGGACAAACTCAAATCCCTGGGCGTGAGAATCGGCGCGCGCGATCTGCCGCCGCCTCGACCGCGCAAACCCTATCCCATCCAGCGGGTTGTACCGGGTCGCTTTCAGGAGACGCCATACGGCGAGGTATACGTCGTCGAGGAGCGACACCCGCTTGAGCAGCAGCATGGATGCGCCACGTTGCAGATCACGGCGCCCCTGCACCTCATCGCCGAGTGGGCGGGTGAGCCGCGTTTGGCCGAGATAGGCGAAGATCTGGTCAGGATAGGCGAAGGTCTCCGACCGAGCTTCGCCTTCCTCGACACGGAGACGACGGGGCTGTCTGGTGGCACAGGCACCTACGCCTTTCTGGTCGGAGTCGGTCGCTACGATGACCAGGAATTTCACCTGGCCCAATTCTTCATGCGCGATCCGACGGAGGAGCCTGCGTTGCTGGCCGCGCTGACCGAATTCCTCCAGCCCTGTCAGGCGTTGGTGACGTTCAACGGCAAGGGGTTTGACGTGCCGCTTTTGAACACTCGCTACATCACCAACGGCGAGCGGCCTCCCCTGGCCTCCCTCGCCCATCTGGATTTGCTGCCGCTGGCGAGACGGTTGTGGCGGGCTCGCCTCCCCAGCCGCGCCCTTGGCTACCTTGAGGAGCACATCCTGGGGCTGGTTCGTGCGCAGGAGGACGTCCCCGGCTGGGTGATTCCCAGCTTGTATTTTGGCTACCTGCGCAGCGGAGATGCCCGATCCATGAAGAGCGTCTTCTATCACAACGCGATTGACGTGCTCTCGCTGGCTGCGCTCCTGAGCCACATCGCAGAGCTGCTCGACGATCCGCTCGGCAGGACCGCCGTCCACGGGTTGGACCTGGTGGCTATAGGAAAACTGCACGAGGCCCTGGGAAATCTCGAAAGAGCGGCGCAGTTGTATCAACACGGGTTGACGCGCGACCTACCCGAGGAGGCTTATTGGGACGCGGTGCGGCGGCTGTCCTTCGCCCAGAAGCGGCGCGGCAACCTGGCGGCGGCGTGTGCGTCGTGGCGTGAGGCCGCCGGCAGTGGGCAGATCTACGCCCACGTCGAGCTGGCCAAGTTTTACGAGCACAGACAGCGTGACTACGCCGAGGCCGCACAGTGGACGCAGGCGGCTATCATCCTGGTCAACGCGCCTGATTTTCCTCGGCACGAGCGCAGGCGGTGGCTGGCCGACCTGGAACACCGATTGGCGCGTTTGCAGAGAAAGTTGGATAGGAATAGATGCGATCACAGCGACGACGAGAGCAGATAATTGGCATCGGATTGGTGAATCTGGCCACCCTCACCTGGGCCACCAATATGACCCTGGGACGCTGGCTGCGGGACGACATCGGCCCAATCACCCTGGCGGCAGCACGGTTTTTCATCGCCTCGCTGCTCCTTGCGGCTCTGCTACGACGACGACCATCGGAGGAGCGCCGCCTGGGGCAAGACCGCTGGCTGCTGTTGGGGATGGGCTTGAGCGGCATAGCCATCTTTGCGCCCACCCTGTACCTGGGGCTGCGTTTCACCACGGCTGTCAGCGCCACGTTGATCAATGGCTTTGCTCCTCTGATCACGGGCCTGCTGGCGGCCGTGCTCATTCGGGAGCCCATGTCTAGACGCCAGCTCACAGGCGCCATCGTCGGTCTGGCCGGCGTGATCGTTCTGATCTCCGGCGGATCCCTCGCCTTCTGGCGGACAATGCGCGGCAACGTCGGCGACATCATCACGCTGGGGGCAGTAGCGCTGTGGGGGCTATACTCCGTCCTGGGCCATCAGGTCATGCGCCATCGTTCAGCCCTCTCTGCCACGGCTTTGTCGGTCTTCCTGGGCCTTCCCCCTCTGCTGCTCGCTGCGGCCTGGGAAGTCCAGACCTTTCCGGTTAATGTCCGCCCGGAAATCGTTCTGGCTGTCCTGTACATAGGCATCGCTCCGGCGGTCATTGGCTTTCTTTCGTGGAACTCGGGGGTGCGTCGCCTGGGATCCAGCGGCGCGATGGTATTCTACAACATGCTGCCCCTCTACGGTGCTTTGCTGGGGCACCTGTTCCTGGGCGAGGCCATCGGACTGGTCCATCTGGTCGGCGGCGCGCTGATTATTGGCGGAGGACTGTGGGCTGCATGGGGACGCGATTGAGGAGGGAGGGCCAACGGTGACGGAACGGTACATCCTCCATCTGGATATGGATGCCTTCTACGCCTCCGTCGAGGAGATCCTCGATCCCTCTCTCAAGGGCAAGCCCATCGTCGTGGGAGCGCGACCGGAGCAGCGAGGCGTGGTTGCCTCGGCTTCCTACGCCGCCCGCGCTTTTGGTGTTCGTTCGGCCATGCCCACTTCTCAAGCCCTGCGCCTCTGCCCCCAGGTCATCATCATCGCCCCGCACCGCAGAGCCTACAGCGAATACTCGGCTCGGATGATGGCCATCCTCTCCCAGTACAGCCCCCTCATTGAGCCCCTCTCGCTGGAGGAAGCCTTCCTGGACGTGACCGGGTGCGAGACCCGCTGGGGCTCTCCTGAGGAACTGGCTCGCCAAATTCAGAAGCGCCTGGAAGTGGAGCTTGGGTTGTCTGCCTCCGTCGGACTGGCGGCCAACAAGCTGGTGGCCAAGATCGCCTCCGGCTTGGAGAAACCTCGCGGCTTTGTGGTGGTGCCCCATGGGAAGGAGGCGGAGTTCCTGGCTCCGCTGCCGGTGGAGAAATTGTGGGGCGTGGGCGAGGTGACGGCCAGGAGCTTGCACGAGATGGGGGTCTCTACCATCGGGCAACTGGCGCAGTTACTCGCGGCTCAACTGGAGGCCAGGTTCGGCCGCCGAGGGCGTGATCTCCATCGGCGGGCCAGGGGCATAGACGACAGTCCGGTCGTGGTCGAGCGGGAAGAGAAATCGCTGAGCCGCGAGGTAACATTTGCTCAGGACATCGGCGACCGGCGGGCGTTGAGAAAGACCCTGCTCTCTCTCAGCGAGGACGTGGCCCGGCAGCTTCGGAAGCGGGGACTGCGCGGGCGGACCATCAAGCTCAAGCTGCGCTACGCCGATTTCACCACCCTCACCCGTCAGGTCACTGGGGATGCCCCCACCGATCTGGGGCAAGTGATCTTCGATCAAGCGGCGCGGCTGCTGGACAAGACATGGGACAGGCGGAGGAAGGTGCGCTTGATCGGGGTGGGGGTGAGCAAGTTCGAGCTGGAGGAGCGTCAACTGAGCTTGTTTGAGGTGACGGGCGAGGGAAAAGCGGACAAGCTGAGACGGCTGAGCCAGGCAGTGGATCAGATCCGGGAGAAGTACGGCGACGGGGTGATACAACGGGCGTCGTTGGTGACGAGTTCGTCCGACGAAGACGGCGAGCTTAAGTCCCCTTGACATCCTGAACCTGGGTACAGTAAACAAGAGCCTCGGTCTAGCACCTGACCGGGGTTCTTTTTTTCACGCAGAGTTCACGTCAAATTCACGCAGTTTTCATCCACTATTTGACGTAATCTGCTATAATACAAGTGTTTCACATGATCTGCCATTATTCCGCCCGTTTTCTGTTTAGATGCTTCGACAGTTGGGGTTCTTTCGGAAGGAAAAGGAGTATAGCATGACTTACGGAAGTGGCTATGAGATCGTAGTAGGGGTCAGGCTCATTCCTGCCCAGGCGCCCGCCTACAGTGTCGGCAGTACGAAGCTCCCCTGGGGCGAGGCTGTGGGGGAGAAAGACAAAGGATACTCCAGCGTCTTCGTGGCCGAATCTCGTAGAACACGCTCTCAGAGGCAAGCGTCTCCAGAGATGCTCGAAACGGCTCAACCCCTCGGCAGCCCTTCGACCCTTCGACAGCCCTTCGACGGGGCTCAGGACAGCGCAAGACTCAGGACATCGCCTGTGAAGCCCTTCGAGCCGGAGATGGTCCTCGTCCCTGCCGGTGAGTTCACCATGGGCCGTAATCCCAGCCTGGATCAAGATGCGATGGATGACCAGCAGCCCCAACGAACCCTGTACCTGCCCGACTACTATCTGGCCAGGACGCCTGTGACCAACGCCCAGTACGCGGCTTTCGTGCAGGCCACCGGCCTCCACCCGCCGAAACGTTGGCCAGGCAGTCAGCCGCCAGGGGGCAAAGCGCATCATCCGGTGGTGTACGTCTCCTGGCATGACGCCATAGCTTACTGCCATTGGTTGGCGGAGGAAACCGGCAAGCCTTATCGCCTGCCCAGTGAGGCCGAGTGGGAGAAGGGCGCCCGGGGCGGTGATGGTCGCATCTACCCCTGGGGAGGTCAGGGGGACGAGGAGAGGGTTCACACCACAGACGGCAGACACGGCCCTACACCAAGGGAGGGCTATCCTCAAGAAGCCATTCCCTACGGCATGCTGGGCATGGCGGACAACGTGTGGGAGTGGACTCAGAGCGTTTGCCAGGTCTATCCCTACGATCCAGAAAATGGCCGGGCAGATGTCAAGAGCGGAGTAGGTCGGGTATTGCGGGGCGGCTCGTGGTACCGAAATCAGTGGTACGCCCGCTGCACGCTGCGCTACGGGGTCTACCCAGACGCCCGCTACCACTACATTGGGTTTCGGGTGGCGGCTTTCCTCGGCTCTCCGTAGTGCTGGGGCATGAGTGAGTGGAGGCAAATCCTGTGCCGCCCTGGGGGTGCAGCATAGGGTGATGAGCGAGAAGCTCGTCACGCATCACGTTGTACGCCCGGCATGGGCGATAGCTAGGGGGTGAAAGTCCCCTGCGGGCGT
>CAZQDO010000292.1:0-7184 GCA_964592085.1 uncultured Anaerolineae bacterium
GCTCTGCCTCGCCGGATACCAATTCCTCGCCAAATCCGAAGACGAAGTTGCCCACCATACTCGTGTGACTTCCGCTGACCGGATCTGCCGTGAACAGAACCCCCGAAATATCTGCTCGAACTAGCCGCTGAACGACGATGGCCATGTCGTGAGCCGTGTCCACGCCTTTCGCCTCACTATACGCTCGCACTCGTTCGGAGTGTCGCGACCGTCGCACGGTGTGGATCGCTGCCCGAATCATCTCATTGGTGTGCACGTCTAGCACTGTCTCAAACTCACCGGCAAAAGAAGCCTGAGCCGAATCCTCGCTCAGAGCGGAAGAGCGGACGGCGAAAGCGATCTTTTGATCCCCTTTACGCACGCGGGCCAGATGCGCTCGTACCTGCGCCCATGCTTCTGTTGTCAATTCGTCATCGGCAAAGGCCGTGGGTAGGATGACGAACCCATCCGGCACTGGATAGCTTGTTTGATAGAGCCTGGCGAGCGTTCCGCCCTTGCCTCCGGCAGACGACTGTTGTTCTGCCGTAAGTTCGCTGAACGATCGAACCATCTCTGTCACTTAGCTTTCCCCCTTTGCGAAGAGCCCAGGATTTCCACAACCCCTCGCCTGCCGCCTACGAGCACGCGGTCGCCGGTGTGCAGGCGGATGGTGGCGTCGCCACAGGCGACGACGGCGGGGATGCCCAGCTATCCTTCTACAAGTGTTACCTCGCCAGCGCTACCGTCCACGGTGATGCGTTGGCCGCTGCGAATGCGCCTGGTTGCCACGCCGGTGCCCAACACGGCCGGGATGCCGTACTCGCGGGCCACGATGGAGCCGTGGCTCAACGGCCCGCCGACGTCAGTGACAATGGCAGCGGCACGGGTGAACAGGGGCGTCCAGGCCGGGGTGGTGATGGCGGCCACCAAGACGTCGCCCGGCTGCATGAGATCGAAGTCTTCAGGACCTTGCAGCACCCGCGCGATGCCGGTCACACGACCCGGGCTGGTACCGGCACCGCGAATGGTATCGCCGACCTGATCGTCGGGGCGCGCGCCCGCAAACATACTCAGGTCAAGCCCCATCCATTTTGACTTCGGGGGAAGTACCAGTGGGGGGACCACGCGCTTTTCGGCGCGCCACACGGCTTTGCGTTGCTTGACGGCATCGGCTACAGAGATCGTGGATTCGCCTTTGTCGAGCGCGTCGGCGGCCTGCTCGGCCTCGGCCTGGAGCAGCCAGAAGACGTCGTCGGGTTGCTCGATTGCACCGGTCTGTACCAGCCGCTGCCCCAGTTCCAGCAACATGCGCCGCAGTTGTGGATAGCCCAGGCCCAGGTCAGACAGGCCCTCCTCGCGCATGGGGACGCTCTTTTGCGTCCAGGTGACGAGCGTGCGGAAGGCCTTCAGACGCAGCCCTCTCAGCCGCTCGAGCATGGCCTGGGTCGCCTGTTCGCGCCGCTCGGCGGCAGCTTGTTGGCGTGTATAAGGATTTGTGCACTGGCCGGCGAGGAACATCTTGCACGTGTCCAGCAGTGAGGTGGGATCGTCGGCCGGCAGCGGCTTGGCAAAGTCGAGATCGTAGATAATGTGGCCATACTGCTGCAGGTAAGTATGGAAGCGGCTTTGCCACTCATGCCAGTCTTCGGCTGCCACGCCTGGCGGAGGCTGTTCGCCGTTGAGTTGGGCGGCCAATTGCCGGGCGGGCGTGTCGGCGACGTAGGCGGCCAAGTCGGGGCACGTGCGGCACCACGCGGCAATGTCGTAGAGAGACTTCTCAGCCAGGATGGGGGTGCTGTCGAATCCCAACAGGTAAGTCAGGGCCGGCGGATCACCTTCACGCTCGATCAGCCGGTCATAGACGCGGGTAAACAGCATCTCGCTCAAGTTGGCGTTCGGAAAGAGGGCAGATTGGTACAGGGCGTAGACGTCAAATGAGGCATCTGCGATCTGGCGCACGCCGGTCAGGATGTCGGTTGCCGGCAGTTCGTTCAATGGCCTCGTCTGCCACCGCTGGATAGTTTCAAGGTAGTGCGGGTGAACCACTTCACGCCAGCGCGTTTCCGCCTGCCGCATCATACGCAGCATGACGATAGGCATGGTGGTCAGCAAGCCCAGTAATTGCCTGGGCGTGGCTTTGAAAGAGTAATAGGCGTAATCATTGATGGTAAACACCGTCTCGGCCGGCCACCCGGCTTCATAGCCTGCCAGTTCGGCCCCCAGCCGCTTGGTACCGGCGTTGATAGCAGCCCGGCCCAATGTGGCAAACAATGGCGTCAGCGGATCGGGCAGCAGCTCGACAATGCTGGCGCGCACGTATTTTCCCTTGGGGTCGGGCAGCGGCCACTCCGTCGGCGGCGCCACCTCAGGTTCCGGCTCAAGCGCTTCTGGAGGAAGCGCCGTGATGGGCCGGGCCTGGACGATAGCCAGCTTACCGTCGGCCAGCGCCCACTCGATGTCCATAGGCACGCCGTACAACTGCTCGATCTGCACGCCCAGCCGCACCAATTCGGCGGCGATTTCGTCGTCGAGGACAGGCGCGTGGCGCAGCGCCTCGGGCACCGGCTGCGTTTCCGTGCCCCCATCCACGCGCACCGTCATCACCTGCTTGTCGGCGATTTCCTGTTCGAGCACGCGCCCGGTTGCCTTGTCCACCGTGAGCGTGTCCGGCGTCACCAACCCACCGACCACAGCCTCGCCCAGGCCCCAGGAAGCGCTGATCATGGCCTGGTCACGCTGGCCGGTGACCGGATTGGCGGTGAACATTATCCCTGCCGCTTCGGCGGGTACCAGCAGTTGCACCACGGCAGCCAGACTCACCGTGTTCTGGTCAATGTCGTGACGGACGCGGTAGCCAATGGCCCGTGCCGTCCACAGCGAAGCCCAGCAGCGCTTGACTGCCTCTAGCACGGCTGAGATGCCCTGGATGTTGAGAAACGTCTCCTGTTGGCCGGCGAAGGACAGACCGGGCAGATCCTCAGCCGTGGCCGACGAGCGCACGGCAACGATGGGATTCTGGCCGGACAGGCTGGCGTAAGCCTGGGCGATGGCCCCCGCGATGTCTGGAGGTATCCCCTCCTGTGAGAACAGGTCGCAGATGGTGCGCGAGGCCGTCTCCAGCGTGGCAGGCTGCGAGGCATCCGCCTCTTCCAGAGCGGCCAGGATGCGCGGCTGCAAGTCGTTCTCGTCTACGAATTGCCGGTAGGCAGCGGTGGTCACGTGAAAGCCGTCGGGTACGGGCAGCCCGGCGTTGACGAGCCGGGCCAGGGATGCGCCCTTGCCGCCGGCCAGCGACAGGGTGGCCCGCGGGTCGCTCAGGGACAGTATATACTTGGGTTTCATCGTATTCCTCCTAACCTGGACAAGCCAGAACCAAGATTTTCCGTGGTCGCGCTTACCTATTCTGAAAATAGGCTGGTGGGACAAGATGGCATCTTGTCCTACGCTTGCATGTTTTCATGCTTCATGGTGCCCCGCAGGGGCATGGCGACTACTCAGAAACATGGCCTGCCATTGCGAGCCCCGCAGGGGCGAAGCAATCTCCACATAGCCACTTGGGGATTGCTTCGGCGGAAAACCACCGCCTCGCATGACAACTGGTGAAGTTTCTGCCACCTACGGATGGCGCGACGCGCCATGGAAGACTCGTAATAACCTGCGCGTTGCTACGCGGGTTCTCATGCTGGCTCCAAGATCTCGACGACCCCGAGCCCGCCGTCTACAAGCACCCGGTCGCCGGTCTTTAGGCGCATCGTAGCATTGCCGCAGCCAACGACGGCGGGGATCCCCAGTTCGCGGGCGACGATGGCAGCATGGGAGAGTGGCGCCCCCACGTCGGTGACGACGGCGCCAGCGCGGGGAAAGAGCGGTGTCCAGCCGACGTTGGTGGTGACGGCCACCAGGACCTCACCCGGCTGGAGCTGGCCGCCCCGCTCTGGCCTATCCAGCACGCGCACCCGGCCCTCGACGCGGCCAGCGGCGCCGGCAAAGCCACTGATGGTGTTCGATGTGGAGATGGGCACCGCTGCTGTGGCGTCGTAGATGTCGTTGCGCCGCTTCGGGTCAGCGGCCCATTGGAAGGGGGCGAACCGACCGCGGACGATCATCGGGTAGGGCGGCAGCTCTCGATAGCGGGCGTATGTCTCTTTGCGGGTCGGGATGTACTGAGTCGCTGTGTCCTTGCCAGTCAGCAGATCGAGCACCTCGCCGATGGTTAGCGCAAAGATGTCATCCCCCAGGCCGGTCAGCTCGCCGGCCCGCACTGCCCATGCTCGCTCCACCCACAGAAACCGGGTGGCCTCGTCGCGGGCAGCCTCCCGCATGCGCGCTGCTGGTGCTACCTCGTCAATCTTTTTGCGGAGCTTTTTCGCTTTCCTGGGGTAACGCGTCTCAAGCCGTTGCAAGGCGGCCTCGAACTCGGCGTGGCGCTGGACCAGCAGTGCATCCACATCCACGGGGTTCCTTTCGTATTCCGCCAGTTGTTTGTCTAGCCACTCAGGATCCTCGGCCGGGCGCGGTATGGATAGCTCAGCCTCGTGTGGCCCGCGATGGCCGTACTTTTCCAGGTACTCGGTGTGGCTCATCTCGCCCTGGGCCACCCGGGCCACGCCGACCACCGGCCCCAGGCAGGCCATAAGCTCTTCCTCACTGCTCAGGCTGGAGAAAAGCGCGTTGGCATCGGCCTCGCCCACCAGGTCGGCCAATTCGCGTCTGACCGGCATCAGGGCTTCCAGGGGTGCGGCTGCACCGGCTATGATCCAGAGATTGTTGATCAAAGAGGGGCGGATCTTTTCGCGCCAGATGGCTGTCAGATCAGTCTCACTGCGAGCCTGCCCGATACGTCGGCGCAAATCGCGACAGAGCCCCGGATTGCGGGCCAGGAACTCGGGCACCCTTTTCCTCCCCTGTTTTTCTTTCCAACCCAGTTTGATCATGCGCGGCAGGGCACGGATCACGGCCCAGCGAGACAGGGGAATGAGCGGGATATCGAGTCCCTCAGGCACGTTGCCCAACAGGTCCGCCATCTGTTCCATGGCCGCCTCGTGGCTCTTGCCTATGGCCCGCAGGATCGAAACGTTAAAACTGACGTTGGCGTAGTAGCGGCCGCAGATGTTGCCCGCCATCAAGTAGCCGGGCAGGATGCTGATCTCGCTCCATACCTCCTCGCTGATGGAGAAGGTAAAGGGCGACATCACGTCGGGCCGCGCCTCGCCGAAGTTGTTCCGCGACCAGAGATAGTCGGCTGCGAGACTGTCGTTCCAGGCACCGGTGATTGGATCAAATCCACTTGTTTCAGTCATTATCTTCCTCCTTCGTGCTATTTGCCTCAATGCGGCGAACGGAAATCAGTGTCAGGTTCAGATCCCAAAGTTTGCAGAGCATACCCCGCAAGGCAGCCTGGTCTGCGACAGGGCCGGTGAGGGTGGTGATGGGGGTGCTGCCCCTCTCAAACGTGACTGCCATGCCACTGAACCAGTCCGACCAACCCTCGTCGAGTTTCCCCTCCACTTTGATCTGATAAGTCACCGGCCTGTCCATGCTCAGATGTTGCTCCATAGGTAGCCTCCAGTTTCACACCCATTATACCACCAAACAGGTATGGTTGAGACCAGGCGAAAGTATGGTTAAAGTATGGGTAGGTGAAAGGAGAAAAGTGAAGGACGGAAGGGGTGAAGCTTGCCCTTATCTTACACTATACTCAGCGACGATTTCGTCTGGTGTCTTGTAAGGGATAATAGCTTCAATAGCGCGAAAGTGTTCGTCGTAAGCTACGATGGTTGTGCAACTTGCTGTGTGGGCAGCAATGGCGTGGGGTACATCAGTTGCATCTCGCAGAGCGGAGAATAGTCTAGCTTTGAGTACCTTATCCTCTCGTCGCGGAATGGGGACGTACAGGAGGCGGCTGGACAAGATGGTTGACAATGCCTCACGAGCCAGTTCGCTTCCCATCTCCCAGTCCGGCTCCGTATTGCTGATGGCGATCACCAACAGCTCATGCAGGGCATAGAACGAGGTCACCACCTTGATTACTCCCTGGTTGACCAGTTTGAACATTTCAGAAGTAACCTGGAACCGGAAAGGTTCCATCGTCTTGGTCAGAGTGTAAGCAAGGAGAACTGAAGTATCCAAATAGAGCATCAGGCCTTCTCCACAGTCGGCACGACGCCTGCCTGGGGCCGCCGTCCTGAGACTTCGACAGGCTCAGCCCCATGACTTGTCGAGGGGACAGACGAAAGGCTCAACCCTTCCAAAGCCTGAGGTGAGATCAGGAGAACATTGAGCAACTCCCGTGAGAGAAGCAAAGTTAGGGGAATGAGTGCTTCGGACAGGATGCGATCAGCGCTTTCCCTGCGCCCTTCGTGAAGAATCTCATCAAAGGTCTTGCCCTTAACATACTCTGAGAAGTCTTTATCAGCCATCGTCTGATTCCTTTCCTTTGCTTGTCTATTATATCATGATACGAGTGGAAAGGCAAACAAAAAAGGATGCTGGGGAGCGGCCACGGGTAGGCACGACGCCACTCTTGAGTTGACGCATACCGGGGGTCGGAGGTGCTCAGGCAGTGGGTAGGATGCCCAGGGATCTGGCTTTGGCAACGGCCTGCGTCCGGTTCTTGACGGCCAGCTTGCCGTAGATGTTGCTGGTGTGCCACTTGACGGTGGGCAAGGCGAGGAAAAGTTGTCGAGCGATTTCTTGATTGGATAACCCCTCTGCGATGAGCCGCAGCACATCAAGCTCGCGTTCGGTCAGAGACTCGATCATCTCTGCCGGCAGGTCTGGGGATGGTGGCTTTACTTCAGGAGCAGGAAAAGCCTGGAGCAGCCTACCGGTGTACTCCGGTGCGATCCCCTGGATGGCGGCCTGGTAGAGCAACTGTGCCATCGGCGGGCCTTCGTCAACAAAGATACGCACAAAGCCTCCTGGCTCGGCAAGGGACAGCGCACATTCCAGAGCGGCCAGTGCTTGCCCAATATCGCCCTGTGTCTGGAAGGCCAACGCCCTGAGTATCTGGATCTCGATCACCAGGTCTACCCGCTCTTGCTGCTCCATCCTCGGTAGTAGCGGCTCCAGCAACGCCAGCGCGTCAGCGGGGCAATCCTGAGCGGTCAACAACCGCGCCAGCACGAGGTGCTCGTACTTGCGCAGGCGATAGCTGATCAAGTTGTCGTCCTCTTGCCACTCGACCGCCCCGACGCCCCTGGTCG